>CAZTVJ010000164.1:0-10157 GCA_964616935.1 uncultured Acidimicrobiales bacterium
CAGATCGTCCGGGTGCTCGAGACCAGCCGAGATCCGTACGAGCCCCGGACCGATCCCTGCCAGGTCCAGCTCGTCGGGCGTGAGGCCGGCGTGGGTGGAGTTGGCCGGGCTGGTCACGAGCGTCTCGGGCCCTCCCAGCGACGATGCCATCTGCGCAAGGCGTACCCCCTCGACGAGGCGGCGGCCGGCGTCCAAGCCGCCCGCCAGGTCCACTGCCAGCATCGAGCCGCCGTAGGTCATCTGTCGCTTGGCCAGGTCGTGCTGGGGATGGGATGCCAGCCCCGGGTACCGGACCGACGCCACGGCCGGATGCCGCTCCAGCTCCTCGGCGATGCGCAACGCCGTCTCGCTCTGGCGCTCGATGCGCACGGGCAGCGTCCGGATGCCGCGCAAGCCGTTCATCGCGTCGAACGGCGAGGCGCACGCGCCGTGCAGCACGCTGTAGGCCCAGATCGCGTCCACCAGCTCGGACGAGCCGGCGACCACGCCGAGCGTGGCGTCGTTGTGCCCGGAGATGCCCTTGGTGGCGGAGTGGAAGACGAGGTCGACACCGTGGGCCAACGGCTGCTGCACGATCGGCGTGGCGAACGTGGAGTCGACCAGCGTGAAGGGCCCTTGGATCGCGCCGACCTCCGCCAGGTCGGTGAGGGCGAGCTGCGGGTTCGCCGGCGTCTCGGTGACCACCAGCATCGTGCGCCCGGGCCGCACTGCCGCCGCCAGCTCTCCGGGCACGGTGGCGTCGGCGAAGGTGACGTCGATGCCGAACCGGGCGCACACGCCCTGGAGGAAAAGCTGCGTGCCGGAGTACAGGTGGCGCTGCGCGACGATGTGATCGCCGGGCGAGCACAGCGCGAACACGACCGACGCGAACGCACCCATGCCCGAGCTGAAGGCCAATGCGGCCCCGGCTCCCTCCAGCTCGGCGATGGCATCCTCGAAGCCCCGCACCGTCGGGTTCGAGTACCGGCTGTAGAAGTGCTCGGCCCGAGCCGCGGTAGACATGCGCCTGGCCTCGGCCAGCGTCGGTGTCACGAAGGCCGAGGACGCCCAGAGGATGGGCGCCAGCGCAGTGGCGTTGTCGGCCCGGCCGGCGCGGATGGCAACGCTGTCGAGGTGCAGGTGCGGCTCGTCGGTCAACTCGTCTTCTCCACGTCGTCGAGGAACGCGGCCACCGCCGCGCCCACCTGATCGATGTCGATGAGGAAGCTGTCGTGGCCGTGCGCCGAATCGATCTCGACGTACTGCGCCGGGGTGCCGTTGGCCTGCAACAGCTCACGGATCAGCTTCTGGTGGTGGCTCGGGTACAGCTGGTCGCTCCAGATGCCGATCGACAGCGTCGGCACGCAGATGCGGGCCATCGCCGCCTCGAGGCTCCCGCGCCCCCGGCTGACGTCGTGCAGGTCCATGGCCTTGGACAGCACCAGGTAGGAGTTGGCATCGAAGCGACGCACCAGCTTGTCGCCGTGATGGTCGAGGTAGCGCTCCACCTCGAAGCGCTGCCACAGTCCAGCGTCGTCGCCGTCGGTCAGCCTCCGACCGAACCGGTCCGTGAACACGTCCTCGGACCGGAAGTTGATCTGCGCGAGCATCCGCGCGATCGACATGCCCTCGTGGGGTCCCTCCCCTGGCTCGGCGTCGTAGTAGTCGCCTCCCAGAAAGCTCGGGTCGAGGCGGATGGCCCGGCGGCCCACCGCGTTCCACGCGATCTGCTGGGCACTGGACTGAGCGCAGGTGGCCACCGGGATCAACGAGCGGACACGGCTGGGGAACGCGATGCCCCACTCGAGCACCTGCATGCCCCCCATCGAACCGCCGATCACGGTGAGCCAGCGAGCTACGCCCAGGTGGTCGGCGAGGGACGCCTGGGTGCGGACCATGTCGCGAATCGTGACGACCGGGAAGCGCGGGCCGTAGGGCCGTCCGGTCGAGGCGTCGACGGACGCGGGGCCGGTCGAGCCCTGGCAGCCGCCGATGACGTTCGTGCACACGACGAAGTACCGGTCGGTGTCGATCGGGAGCCCTGGACCGACCATGCCCTCCCACCAACCGGGCGACGGGTGGCCGGGCTCGATCGTGCCGGCCACGTGACTGTCGCCCGTCCAGGCGTGGCAGACGAGGATGGCATTGCTGGCGGCATCGTCGAGCTCGCCCCACGTCTCGTACGCAATGACCACATCGCGGAGCGAGCCCCCACCGTCAAGCGGCAGCGGTCGGTCGCGAGCGAGGCCCAGGAACTGGCGCCGGCCGGGCGGATCGCCAGGGCGCCACGCCGCGCTCACCGGGGGTGGTGTCCGCACGATGCTCCTCCTCTCGCGTCCGTCGATCCAGCCTGCTGCGACGCACCACGAGACCGGAAGCGTGGTTGCCGGCGGAGCCGGCCACATCCCCACCCGGAGGTGAGAGGGCACCTTGAGGCTTCCGTCCCAGGTTGCCGGACCCTCACCCCAAACGCTGCTGTACCTCGGGGATCGGGCCGCTCGTGATGCTGTCAGGACGCATGTTAGCGAACGTCGACGACGCTGCCGTCGTTGATGTCGCCGGACGCCATCAGGCTCGGTAGCGCTCGTCCATGGCCTGGTGGCGCTCCAGGTCGACGAGGCGGCCGAAGTCGTCGAACTCCACGAGACGATCGAGTTCGCTGCGCAGCGTGCCTTCGCGAGCGAGGACGGTCAGCGTGTCCCGGATGGCCTTCGTGGCCGAGAAGAGCAGCGTCAGCGGGGACACGATCAGCGAGAAGCCGAGATCTCGCAGCTCGCTCGGCGTGAGCAGTGGCGTCTTGCCGGTCTCCACCATGTTCGCCACGAGCGTGATGCCGGGCAGGGCGGCGGCGATGGACGCCATCTCGACGAGGCTCTCGGGGGCCTCCACGAACAGTGCGTCGACGCCGGTGTCTCGCGCCATGCGAGCCCGCTCAAGCGCCTCGTCGAGCGAGACTGCTGCACGTGCGTCGGTGCGGGCCGTGACGAAGAGGTGGTCCCGGTGCGCGCACGCGGCGCGCAGCTTGGCCAGCCAGTCCTCTCTCGGCACGACCTGCTTGCCAGCCATGTGACCGCAGCGCTTCGGCCACACCTGGTCCTCCAGGAACACCCCCGTCGCCCCGGCGGCCTCCCACAGCTCGACCGTGCGGATGGTGTTCAGCGGGTTGCCGTAGCCGGTGTCGCCGTCCACCACGACCATCGTCGCCGGCGCAGCCCCGCACACGCGCCGGGCAACCTCGGCCATCTCGGCCTGCGTGAGGTACCCGAGATCCGGCAGGCCGAGCTGGGTGCCGGAAACGCAGTACCCCGAGAGGAACACCGTGTCGAAACCGGCCTCCGCGGCCAGCTTCACGCTGAGCGCGTCCCACACACCGGGCATGATCACCGGCTCCCCCGTGGCGAGGCGGGTGCGCAGGTCGTCGCCGTCCATGCTGGCCGACACTACGAGCGTTGGGCGACTTCGCGGTCGCATGAGACCGCGAACCCGCCCAGCGCTGCGGAGGATGGCTCAGGTGCGACCGAGCTGGGCGGCGGCGAGGGCCTTGAGACGCTTGTAGTCGACCTTGCCGTTGGGCGCCCGACCGATGGTCTCCACGAGCACGACATGGCGCGGCGCCTTGTAGGCGGCGAGGTGCTGCTTCACGTGAGCGGACAGCGCCTCGAGGCTGGCAGCCTCGGGGTCAGTCGCCTCGACGACGGCGGTGACCACCTCCCCGAAGCGGGCATCGGGCAGCCCCACGGCCACGGCATCACGCACGGCCGGGTGGGTCTTCAGCGCCTCCTCGACCTCCTCGGGGAACACCTTCTCGCCACCGGTGTTGATGCACACCGATCCTCGGCCGAGCAGCCTCAACGTGCCGTCCGCGTTCACCTCGGCCCAGTCACCGGGAACGCTCCAGCGGCGGCCCTCGAAGGTGCGGAACGTCGCCGCTGTCTTCGCCTCGTCCTTGTAGTAGCCCGTCGGGATGAACCCGGTGATGGCCACCATCCCCTGCTCGCCCGAGCCAGGCTGGACCCTTCGCCCGTCGTCGGTGAACACGGCGCACTGCTCACCGAGCTGGAACTTGGCCGTCTCCTGCGCCGCGCCCTTCGTGCTGACGGAACCGCCGAGCCCGACCGCCTCCGACGAGCCGTAGGAGTCGAACAACGTGGCCTGCGGGATGTGCTTCAGCAGCGCGTCCTTGTTGTCCTGGCTCCACATGACGCCCGAGGAAGTGATGAGCACGACACTCGAGAGGTCGTAGCGACCGGGGTTGGCATCAAGAGCGTCGAGCATCGGAGCAGCGAAGGCCTGACCTACGATGACGGTGCTGTTGATGCCGTGGCGCTCGACCTGCTCCCACAGCTCCGTGGCGGTGAAGCTGCGTGACGGCAACGTCGCCACTGCGCCGCCCAGGTTCATGGCCACGAACGAGGTGAACTGTCCGGTGCCGTGCATGAGCGGGCAGGCCGACAGCATCCGCAGCCCGGAGGTGGTCGTGTCGATCCGCGCCGCAAGGTCGTCGATCGAGGATGCCGGAGGCACGCCCAACAACACGTTGCCGCCGGCGCCGAGCACGTTGAACAGGTCGTCCTGGCGCCACATCACGCCCTTGGGCATGCCCGTCGTCCCACCGGGGTAGAGCAGGAGCAGGTCGTCACCCGACCGACCCCACGGCCCGGCCACCCGATCCGCACCCGGCCCGACGACATCCTCGTAGGGCACGGCCCACTCCGGGCCCTCCCCGCTGTCGTCGGCCACGACGTACCAGCGGCGCACCTTGGTCAAGCGATCACGCACCTGTTCGAGCAGCTCGGTGAACGTTGCATGGAAGACGACGGCTTCGGCGTCGGCGTTGTCGAACAGGTACACGATCTCGTCCGGCCCGTAGCGGTAATTCGTGTTCACCGGTACGAAGCCACCCTTGAACGCGGCGACGTAGACCTCCAGGTACTGCGGCCCGTTGTAGAGGTACGCCGCCACCTTGCTCTGGTGGGTGAGGCCGGACGCGAGCAGGTCGGCGGCCAGAGCGTTGGCGCGGCGGTCGAACGCGCGCCATGTCACCACCGTGTCGCCCTGGATCTGGCACGGTCGGTCGGGCACCCTTGCGGCGACGGCCTCGTAGACGTCGGCCAGGTTCCAGTCGGTCATCGATCCCCCTGCGGCTGATGGCTGCGGGTCGTGACGGTAGCCAGCGCGGGCGGTGGCGCAGAAGTCAGCCTTCGGTCGCGGCCAGGACTCCGTCGGTGATGTGCACGGTGCGATCCGCGTAGTGCGTCATGCGCGTGTCGTGCGTGACGATCACCGCCGCCGTCCCCCGGCCCTTCACCTCGTCGCGGATCAGCTCCATCACCTGTTCACCGAGCTTGGTGTCGAGCGCAGACGTGGGCTCGTCGAACAGCACCAGCTTGGGCGAGTTCATCAGCGCCCGGCCGATGGCCACCCGCTGGCGCTCGCCGCCCGACAGCTGTCCGGGCAGGTTGGCTCCCCGTGCACCGAGACCGAGCTCGCCGAGCAGCTCGTCGGCGCGGCGCTTGCTCTCCGCGCCCTTACGCCGCCCGCCCAGCTCGTCGACGACGAGCAGGTTCTCGCGGGCAGTGAGGAACGGCACGAGGTTGACCGACTGGAACACGAACCCGACCATCTCCCGCCGGAACGACGTGAGCTGCTTCGGGCTGTACCCCGAGATGTCCTGGCCCCCGACGACAACCTTGCCGTCGCTGGCGTGGAGCAGCCCCCCGGCGATCGACAGCAGCGTCGTCTTGCCCGAGCCGGACGGGCCGAGCAGACCGACGATCTCGCCGGTATCGACGAGCAGCGTCGCATGCTCGAGCGCGACGACCTCGCTGTCGCCAGACGAGTACACCTTGCGTACCGCTTCAAGGTCGAGCGAGGGCATGGACTCAGCTCCCGATGGCAGAGGCAGGGTCGATCTTCACGACCCGACGAAGGGACACGAAACCGCCGATGACGGCAGCGACCACGAGGCCGACCAGGGTGAAGGCCAGCCGGCCCGGCTCGATCTGGAGCGGGAGCGCCGCCGGCAAAAGGGCAGCCAGCACGTAGACGATCGCGACACCGATCGCGAACGCAATGAGGGCGACGGCGAGGGCCTGCAACAGCACCCCGGCGAACAGCTGCCCGGACGAGGCGCCGATGGCCTTGAGGACTCCGTAGAGGCCTGTTCGCTCGAGGGTGAGGAGTGCGAAGAACAGCGCGACGACGATGACCGCTATCGCCAGCGTCGTGAAGATGATCTGGTTGAAGGTGGTCCGCTGTTCCGTGGTGCCAGGCAGCGAGTTGATGGCCTGTGCCTTGGTGAGGCTGGTCGTGGCGCCATTCGTGGCACCGTCGATGGAAGCCGCCAGATCCGAGGCATCACCGGACCCGTTCACGACGAGGACCTGGAACACGCCGTCGCCGACCGCGGAATCGGGGCGGGATGCGTCCTGGACCTGGCGCCACGTGCCCGGTTCGACCCAGAGCGTTCCCTGCAGCAAGTAGGAGGTGTCCTCGACCCAGCCGACCACCTCGACAGGCACCTCCGCCGGGCCGAGCAGCAAGGTCTGGCCAGGCTCGACGCCCGCGTCGGCCAGCCGGCGATCGGCGTAGGCCTTCCCCGGTGCCGGTGGATCAGGCACCCCCTCCGGGGCGAGCTCGTAACCGGCAACGGCGGCATCGGCCAGCTCGCCGTCGCCCGGGACCTTGGCCCCGACGAGCACGAACCCGAGCCCCCCGGTCTGCTCGACCCCCGGGGCCTGCTCGACCTGCGCACGGATCTCGGGGGTGATGCGGCTGCGCAAGAACGACTCGCGAGAGGCCGCCGAGTAGACGAAGACATCGGCCCGCTGGGCCCGGATGGCCCCGGTGGAGCCGAGGAACAGCCCGTCGAGCAGGCCTCCGAGGAACATGAGCAGCACGGTGATGAAGGTGAGGACGACCGTGGCGACAGCGAACCGACCCGGTCGGCGCCGCAGCTCACGCAGCGCGAGCTTCATGCCCTGACCTCCGCCCCCGTCGTCGCTTGCAACGGATCGATCCGCAGCACGCGCCGGATGGCCACGAAGGCAGCCAGCAGCGCAAACAGCAGCACCACGACCCCGGTGACCACGATCGGCGCCACCTCGACCGAGAGGCCAAGCGTGTTGGCGCCCAGCGTGGCCAGGGCGAACAACGCCGTGGCGACGAGCACACCGACCACGACGACGAGCGTCACCTGGATGAGCAGCGCAGAGACGAGCGTGCTCGCCTTCGCGCCGATGGCGCGAAGCAGGGTGAGCGACCGGGCCTTCTGGAACGTCAGGATCAGGAAGAAGAGGCCCGTGACGAGGGGCACGACCACGTAGAAGAGCCCGATGACGATGAAGAACGAGCTGCGCACCTGCGAGACACCTGGAGATCCATCGACCGCCTGCTGGCGGGTGAGCGCCTCCACCTCGGGCACCTGGTCGTTGATGGCGGCCGTGACCTCACTGGGCGATGTGCCGTCGGCCGGGGCGACGAGCAGGGCGGACGGGAAGATGTCCCTCGCGTCCGGGTTACGTGCGCGGCGAGCGTCGGCGTAGGTGTCGAAGGACGTGAACAGCGTGGGTGTGACGGAGTAGTTGATGTCGTTGGCCAGGCCGACGATGGTGATCTCGCCGCCGCCCGGCTCGACACGGACCACGTCGCCGAGCCCGAACCCCTCGCCCGAGCTGCGCGACGACGCCACGGCCTCGCCTGGCCCCTCGGGCAGCCGACCATCGGACATGGTGGTCGGCGCCCCCAGACCACCGAGCTCGTAGCCGAAGATGACGGCGTCCTTCAGCTCGCCATCAGCGGTCACCGTGAAGGTGCCCTGCCCGAGCGGCCCAGTGGCACCCACGCCCGGCACCGCAGCGATCGCGGTGGCCTGCTGCGGGGTGACGACACTGCCCTCCAGGTTCCGCCGCGCCTGCTCGCCGTAGACGAGCACCGGGGCCGACTGGTTGCGGAGCGCGCCGATGAACTGGGTGATGAGACCCGTGAGCAGGGCCTGCTGGAACAGGATGAGGAAGACGAGGAGACCGACGGCGCCCGCAAGCAGGCCGAACCGGACCTTGGCCCGCCTGATCTCCTTGAGGGCGAGGAACATGGCCCGGGCATGATGGCGCGTCAGCAACCGCGCCTGGCAAGCGGAGCGCCAAGTATCGGGCGACGTGGTGGCTCGGCACTCCGATCTGACCGGGCGGCCTGGCGGGCGCGAGGCTAGGTCCCTGCTCCCCCTGACCGACCCGTCCGCCAGCCCGCTGAGACCGCAGCCCATCATCCGGACCGTCGGTCTCACCAAGACCTACCCCGGGGGCATCGAAGCGGTGAAGGGGGTCGACCTCGAGATCTACGCCGGGGAGATCTACGGCCTCCTCGGTCCGAACGGCGCCGGCAAGACGACGACGATCGGGATGCTCACGACCCGGGTCGTGGCCACCAGCGGCCAAGCCTGGGTGGGTGGTGTCGACATGATCCGCAACGCATCACTGGCCAAGCAGGTGATCGGCGTCGTCCCCCAGACCAACACGCTCGACCGGGCCATGAGCGTCGAGGACAACCTCGTGTTCCACGGGCGCTACTTCGGCATGACCGGTAGACACGCCAAGGCAGTAACCGCCGAGCTGCTCGACAAGGTCCGCCTCGCCGATCGCGCCAAGGCCTCCGTGATGGCGCTGTCGGGCGGCATGGCGCAGCGGCTCATGGTGGCGAGGGCGATCATGCACAAGCCCCAGGTCCTCTTCCTCGACGAGCCGACCGCCGGCCTCGATCCGCAGAGCCGCATCGCCCTCTGGGACATCATCCGCGAGCTGCACGGCGAGGGACAGACGGTGCTGCTCACGACGCACTACATGGAGGAGGCCGAGCTGCTGGCTGACCGGGTGGCCATCATGGACCACGGCAGCATCCTGGCCCTCGACACGCCCGCCGCCCTCAAGCAGTCGATCGGTGCCGACAGCATCGTGCGGGTCAGCGCCGACGGCGACCTCCAGCACCTCGCCGACGCGCTCTGCGCCGGCGTCGACGGCGCCACCGTCGCCCGCGTCGTCGACGGTGCGGTCGTCCTGCACGCGAGCGGTGCCGGACTGCTGCCTCGTGTCATCGCCGCCGCCGAGGACGCTGGCGTGACGGTCACCGACCTCTCGGTGAGCGAGCCGAGCCTGGAGACCGTGTTCATCAACCTGACCGGCAAGGACCTCCGCGAATGACCTCGACCACTACGCCGGCGCCCTCCACCTCGCCTCGCGGTCTCGCGCAGCTCCGGCCCGCACGGGTCGCGTACCGCAAGGCTTTCATCGCCTTGGTGCAGCGCGACCTCCACGTGCTGGCCCAGAGCTTCACGCTGTTCATCCTCCGAACGGCCATGCAGCCGCTGCTGCTGATGTTCGTGTTCACCTATGTGTTCCCGAAGATCGGCCAGGGCGTGGGAGGAGGAAGTGGCTCGGTCGAGTTCACCAGCGTGCTGGTCGCCGGTGTCGTCGGCCTCGCCATCTTCTTCCAGGGCATCCAGGCTGTCGCCCTGCCGCTCGTGCAGGAATTCGGCTACTCGAAGGAGATCGAGGACCGCGTGCTCGCCCCGCTGCCGACCTGGATGGTGGGCATCCAGAAGATCGTCACCGGGTCCCTCCAGGGCCTGATCGCCGCCGCCATCGTCTTCCCGATCGCCGCCATCGTCCCGGCGACCGAGGTGGACCTCCACATCACGTGGCCGATCCTCATCACCCTCGCCCCGCTCGCGGCCTGGGTCGCTTCAGCCCTGGGCCTCGTGTTCGGCACGAGGGTGCCTCCCCAGCAGGTGTCCTACCTCTTCGCTCTGGTGGTGCTGCCACTCACCTTCCTGGGCGCGATCTACTACTCGTGGGACGCGCTCGCGCCCATCCGGTGGCTGCAGATCCTCGTGCTCGTCAACCCACTCGTGTACATGTGTGAAGGCTTCCGAGCCGCGCTGACGACGGTGCCCCACATGAGCCTCTGGGCGGTGTACGGCGCCCTGATGGGCTTCGGCGTCGTCCTCACCTACATCGGCGTCAAGGGCTTCGAACGCCGCGTCGTAAGCTAGGAATCCGGCGGATTGCCATGACTCGGCGGGGCGACCTCCGTAGCATGACGGACGGCAGCGGGCGGGGCCGAAGCCTCGGGAGACCCCTCACCCATGTGCGACCGTTGCCCAGACGACGACCTCGGTCGGCGCG
>CAZTVJ010000165.1:0-5095 GCA_964616935.1 uncultured Acidimicrobiales bacterium
ATCAGCGATACGCACAACTGGCGGATTCAGAAGCTATCCCCCACCGGCGAGCCGATTTGGGCCAAGGGCGAGCCGGGCTATGTGCTGGGAAAATTCGGGCGACCGCGCGGAATTCGCGTGGGACCCGACGGCATCGTATACGTCGTGGACGGGGCAACGGAGATCGTGCAGATGTTTGATTCCGACGGGAATGTGCTGATGCGGTTTGGCGGTCCGGGCAATTCGCCGGGGAGTTTGGGCCTGCCTTCCACCGTGGCGATTGACACGACGTCCATTCCCTATTTTCAGCAATACGTCCACAAGTCCTTTCAGGTTGAGTATCTGGTCTTCGTGGCCAGCCAGTACAGCGAACGGCTGATCAATGTGTACGCTTTTGGCGCGTTCCCACCGGGGTTCAGGTTGGACGAGTCGGGCAGCAGGGCGGCAGGCCCGCTCGGGTAGACCGTCACGAACCCAGGCCCGGTCGCCTGGGTGGCAGTGACGTTGAGGACCACGGCGCTCACCCCGGTGGGCGGGACGATGCCGCTGGTCAGGATCGGCACCGTGATCGTGGCCCCTGCACCCGGCTTGACCGCCGGTGCCCCGATGCCGGCACGAGTGTCGAGCACCCGGGCCGGGGTGAGCGCGACGTAGCGACCGTCCGCCGCGGTGGTGGACTGGACGAAGTAGCCCAGCACGTCGGCGAGCAGGTGCGTGCCGCCGCTCGTGTAGAGGTTGACGTTGCGACCACCCAGCTGCACGACGACGAGGTTCGGGATCGTCTGGTACTGGCTCACCACGTTCAGGTTGGAGGCGACCGGCAGCGGCGTCCCGCCGGGGAACACGGTGACGAAGCCTCCCGCGGTGGCCTGCGTCGCCGTGACGTTGAGCGCCACCGCCAGCGCGTTCGACGGCACCGTGCCGACCCCACCCACCTGGACCGTGACGGTGGCGCCCGGGCCAGGCTTCACCGCCGGCGCTCCGACGCCCGAGCGGGTATCGAGGACGCGGAACGGGACCAGCGGCATGAAGCGAGTCCGGGTCTGGGTGGTGGCGCTGCCGGCGCTCTCGGGACCGCCGATGCGGGTGGCATAGAGGTTCCAGGGGACGAGGGGCGGTGCGGCCAGCAGGTTGGTGGCGTTCGACGCGAACACGACCTCGCTGCCATCGGCCTTCAGGAACGCTGTCGTGGCACCCGCGTCGGGGAGGCCGCCATCGGGGCGCCGCGGCACCGCGACGAGCGAGTAGTCCGCGAGGTCGGCCACGACGACGGTGTCCGCGTCGGACTCGACGCCCGCCACCTCGACGCGGCCGGCCGCGGTGAAGGCCACGAGCCGTCCGTCGTCGCTGACCGACGGCGCCCGCGCGCCGAAGGGCCCCGCGGTGGGTGAGCCGGGCACGGCCGCCGTCACGCCCCCCACGAGGTCGCGGACGTAGACGCGTCGCGCCCGCGGTGTCACCCCGGTCACCAGGTCGTCGGCGTCGCTGACGAAGGCGACGAAGCGTCCGTTCGCGCTGATGCCGGGCATCTCGGCCACCCCGACCGACGACCCGCCACCCGCCTTCGGCGACGCGAGCTGGAGGCCACCGGTGGTGCGGTCGTAGACCCATGCATCGCTGCAGCCCGGTCCGTCGGTGCAACCCGACGGGGCCGAGCCGGACGTGAAGGCCACGTAGCGGCCGTCGCCACTGACGCTGGGGGCTTGGCTGCGCCGAGTGGCGAGCGCCGGAAAGCCGGCATCGACCCGGACGAACCCGGCCGGGCTGGCGGTGTCGGCCAGCACGACCGACTGGAGAGGTCCGGTCGGGTCGGCGGCGGTGAAGGCCACGAACCGTCCGTTGCCACTGATCGAGATGGGGCCGAGGCGCGACCAGGTGCCCGGACCGAGGTTGCCGACCGCGAAGAGGCTCTCCGAGCCGTTCGCGGGGTTGGTCTTGGAGATGGTGATGTCCCCGGTGTCGCTCACCTCCACCTGGACCACGTCGCTGCCGTTGTCGGTGAGGGCCACGTCGAGCGACGCCGTCGCCAGCAGCGCCGTGGCGGTGTTGCCCTGTCGGTCGATGCGCTGCACACCGCCGGCCAACCCTCCGGCCAGCACCCAGCGGGCGTCCGAGCTGATGTCCACGACGAACGACTCGGGCAGGTCGGCCGGCCCGATGCGGCTCACCGACGCGAGCAACGGTGCAGCGCCGGCCGTCGGGACCACGCCGACGAGCCCTGCGGCCGCACACCCGACCACGACGAGCGCGCGCCAGTGACGCACCACAGCCCTCCTTCGCCCAGGCCGGCGCGCACCGGCCCTCTGGCCGGACGGTACGCCCGCCCAGGTGGGCCGCACATGGGCCGCGCGGCCCACTCACCGAGCGCGGTTGGCCCAGTCCGCGGATCCGCCGTTCAGCGCGCGCCGAGGGAAGCGCCAGCGACGAGGCGCAAGCGGCGCGAGGAGAAAGCGCAGCGGACGACGAGCGAGATCAGTTCACACGGACGAGGAGGGCGTCGCCCTGACCTCCGCCGCCGCAGAGCGCCGCCACTCCGAGGCCGCCGCCCCGACGCTTCAGCTCGTGCAGCAGCGTCAGCGCCAACCGGTTGCCCGACATGCCGATCGGGTGGCCGAGGGCGATGGCGCCGCCATTCACGTTCACGACCTCGTCGGTGACGCCGAGGTGATCCATGGAGGCGACGCTGACAGCGGCAAAGGCCTCGTTGATCTCGAACAGGTCGACGTCGGAGAGCTGGTGACCAGCGCGCTCGAGCGCGGCGTGGATGGCCCGGCTGGGCTGCTGCAGCAGGCTGACGCTGTCGGGGCCCGCCACCTGGCCGTACCCGACCACCTCGCCGAGGGGCTGCACGCCGCGGCGTTCGGCTTCCGCCTTCGACATCATGACGATGGCCGAGCCGCCGTCGGAGATCTGCGACGCGTTGCCGGCGGTGATGGTGCCCTCGCCATCAAAGGCCGGGCGGAGCGAGCCGAGGCTGTCGAGCGAGGTGCCGGGCCGGACCCCTTCGTCGGTCTCGACGAGGAGCGGGTCGCCCTTGCGCTGGGGCACGGGGACCGGGACGATCTCATCGGCGAACCGGCCGTCCTTGATGGCGTTGGCCGCCCGCTCGTTGGACGTGACGGCCACACTGTCCTGCGCTTCCCGGCTGATGCCGCCGGCCGCGTAGCGCTCGGTGCCGGCGCCCATCAGGCAGGCGTCGAACGCGCACCACAGGCCGTCACGGATGATGGCGTCCTGTAGCTCGGTGTTCCCGTAGCGGAACCCGCCGCGCGCCCCGGGGAGGAGGTACGGCGCGTTGGTCATGCTCTCCATGCCGCCGGCGATGACGACGTCGGCCTCGCCGGCCTGGATCATGAGGTCGGCGAGGTAGATGGCGTTGAGCCCCGACAGGCACACCTTGTTGACCGTCGTGGCCGGCACGGTGAGCGGGATGCCCGCCTTGACCGCCGCCTGGCGGGCCGGGATCTGGCCTTGGCCGGCGAGCAGCACCTGGCCCATGAAGACGTAGTCGACGTCCTCGGCGGCGACGCCGGCGCGCTCGAGGGCAGCCCGGATGGCGACGCCACCCAGGTCGGCGGCGCTGAAGGCGGCCAACGCCCCCGACATCTTGCCGATGGGGGTACGGGCGCCGGCAACGAGGTACGAACCGGGCATGAGTTCCCTCCCTACGAGAACGTGCGAGTTTCCACCAATCATATGCCCGGCCCCAGCGAGCTCCCTAGGCCGAGGATCGTCGACCGCAGCCAGCCGAAACGGATCGTCGAAGCGCAGCGAGTGGCTGAGGTGGGCGGCGTGCACGAGTAGACCCGACTGCCTACCCCGTCCCGTCACTATGCTCCGGCCGCAGCGATCGGGGGAGCACCACCATGGCCACGAGGACAGATCCGGTAGTCGATCAGCTGGCTCGGGTGCCGCTCTTCGCCGGCCTCAGTCGCAAGGAGCTGTCGCCTATCGCCGACATGGCGAAGCCGTACCGGTTCGCCGCCGGGTCGACGATCGTGGAGGAGGGCACCACGGGTGGCCGGTTCTACCTCGTGTCGTCCGGCCAGGTCGACGTGCTCGTGAACAGCCACCGGGTCACCGGGTTGGGTCCCGGCGGAACGTTCGGCGAGATCGCCCTCATCGACGAGGGAGTGCGCACGGCGACGGTGGTGGCGCGCAGCGAGGTGGAAGCGCTCGGCATCGCCTCGTTCAACTTCCGCCCGTTGCTGAAGAGCGAGCCCGCAGTGGCCTTCAAGCTGCTCGTCGAGCTGTGCCATCGCCTGCGCGAGGCCGACCGCATGCACTCCGTCTAGCCAGCGTCAACCGCATGCGGCGGCCGATCGCCTACGCAACGAAGTACCCGAACGCATCGGCGATCAGGTGGACGGCGCCGTAGGTGTAGAGCGACACCCAGCTCGTACCCACCTTGACCACCGCCGCGTTGCCGACGGTCTGATCCGGGCCATCCAGGTTGAGGTTCGAGCTGATGGGGATCGCGTCCTCGCTGGCGAACGCGGTCACGCAGCCCGACGAACCCGACTGCACGCCCGTCACGTTCAGCAGCACCCCGCTCACACCAGCGAGCGGTATGCCGGCCCGATCCCGGATGGGGACCTCCACCGACTCCTGACCGAACGGCCGAAGCTCGTCCGGGTACCCGAAGCGGGTGTCGCGCACGCGCGCCGGCTTGATGGGGACGAACAGCCCACTTGTCGAATCCGGCGCGGTGCCCGGCGTGAACGAGCCGAGGATGTCGACCAGGAAGTCGGTGCCGACGGAGGTGAAGAGGTTCACCACGCCGCCCGTCCCGACCGGCACCACGACCAGGTTCGGTACCACGCGACCGGGTGTGATGTTGAGGTTCGAGGCGTTCGGGAGCGGTTGGCCGGCCGGATAGGCCGTGACGTAGCCCGAGGCCGTAGCGCCCACGGCCGTGACGTTCAGCACCACGGTCGAGGGGCCGCCGGTGCGCAGGAACCCACCCACGTTGACCGGTGTGGTCGAGCCCGGCGGCCTCGAGCCCGGCGGTCGGCCGACGACGGCGTGCGCAGCACGAGCCCCGTCAGCCCCTCGACACCCGGTCGATCGTCGTAGAACACGACCACGACGAACTCGGCGCCCAGGTAGCCGTTGG
>CAZTVJ010000166.1:0-12299 GCA_964616935.1 uncultured Acidimicrobiales bacterium
GCATCGCCGCCGCCGAGTCGCGGAAGAGCCACCAGGCCAAGGTCGGCGACAAGAAGTCGTCCCGCAGACGCCGTTCGTACCAATCGGGTTCGGACACGAGCGTGTCGACGTCGGTGTGCGCGTCGTAGCCGACGAGGCCCAGCGCACCACCCGAGACACCGGACATCGCGAACACGCGAGCGCGGCGGCGGGCGACCGTCTCGTTGTCGGCAGCGGCACCGCAGAGATCCCCGGTGGCCGGGTCGGGTTCGCGCTCGATGACGCAGTCGAGCACCAGGGACGTCCAGTACGCCGAACGCAGGCCACCGCCGGAGGCGGCCACGAGCACGAGGGGCTGGCTCGAGCCGTCGGTGGCGGCCGCATCGGGTTGGCGTTGCTGCCAGGCGGTGAAGACCTCGCTGACCGTCTTGGGTTGCGCGTCCACCTCGGACCGATCGAGGAGGCGGACGTCGTGGTAGCTGCCGGGGTCGATGAGCGAGGCGAGCACCACCCAGATCACGACGAGGCCGACGACGGGCGGGCGCTCGAAGCCGAGCAGGCGCACGGCAGGAGGCAGGGCCGACTCACGTGTCCAGCGCGTCCGCAGCGCAGCATCGGCGACCACGTACAAGACGGCGCCGACCACGCCGAGCGCGCTGAGGAACACGAGCACGATCGCCGTCGCGCCGATCCCCTGAGCGACGGTGACCGTGGTCGAGCGAAGCGCGAGGAGCGCGCTCGGGAGCCCGACCGCCACGAGCAGCCCACTGAGAAGCCCCCATCGGCGCACGCGGCCTCCGACCGAGAGCCATCGGATGACGTGGCCGACCAACGTGGCGGCGAGGAGGCTGCCACCGATCGCCAGCGCGAACCCGAGCACGAGCAGCACGAGGTCACGGTCGGCGATCCCACCTCGGCCCTGGGTGTAGAAGACGTCGGCGGTGGTGGCCCTGACGACGGCGAGACCGACCAGGAAGGGCACGACCGCGGCAAGCACGGCGCCGGTCTTCTGGCGCAGCGGCGCCGGTGCGGTCTGGACCGTCGGCACCTCCACCACTTGCTCGCCCTCCCAGAAGTGCCGGATGGGCAGGCTGAGGACGTAGGCCGCGGCAAGGAGCAGCGCTAGCACGACCAGCCCGCGCCAGTCGAGCATGCGGGCGGCGAGGACGACCAGGACGACGAGCGCGCCGAGCGGTACGAGCGCCACCGCCGCACGGGCCAGCGCGCCGGCAGTCAGGGGGCGACCCTGGGCCCGCACCGTCACGGGCGTCCGCCCGATCTGGAACGAGCGGGAGCCACTGCTGCCGACCGTCAGCGCGAACACCGCCACCGCGAGCAGGCTCCACACGACCTGACCGATACCCCACCGGCGAACGACGTCCCCGGCCTGATCGGTGTTCACCACCAGCCCGAGCAGGACTAGCAGCACGATCGGGAACCACGCCGTGCGGAGCACGGGGCGCACGATGCCAACGGCGATCCGGGCGCCGATGACGGCGAACGGCGCCAGCGCGAGCAGCAGCCCGATCCACTTCACCGACCCGGCGACCACGACGATCGTGGTGCCGTCGAGCTCCCGGCTCTCCCAGGCCTGGTCGATGAGACGGCTCAGGAAGATGTTCTCGACGAGGTCGGCAACCACGGTGAGACCGACGACGACGTAGAGGAACCACCATCGACCAAGAGCGGAGATCGCCCGTGGGCCGGGCTGGCCCGGCGGTGCCTGCGGCCACGACCGGGCCCAACGCAGCAGGGCGATGAGGAAGATCGCGTACGCGGGGACGAGCAGGAAGGAGTCCCAGCGCAGCGTGGCGTTCGCCGTCGCCAGAGGACCTGCGTAGCCGAGGTCGGGAGCTGCCGCGACCACTTGGGCGTCGTAGGCCTTCCAGGATCCGACGACGGCCTGGATGTCGGCCTCGGCGGGCGTTCGGAACGGCACGATCGAGACGGTGAGGTCGTCGATGCTGCCGGCGACACCGCCATCGATGCGCATCGCGGCCAGGACCGTGTTCAGCTGACCGACGACCACCATCGTGACGGCGGCGACCAGCGCGCACGTGACGAGCACGAATTGCTGGCGTGGGGTGGTCGGCGATACGCCGGTCCCTGGCATCAGGTCCCCCTCCGTTGGTCGGCCGCCCGGTTCGCTCCGAGCCGGAACTGTAGGGCGCTGGTCTCCGGGCCGGGCGCGCACCCGCGGTCACGCCAAGCGTTCGCCGTCCGCGAGCAGGCGGACCCGGAACCGTTCCAGCTGGCGAGCGACAGGCGCCGGCCCCGCGCCCCCGGCGGTCGTGCGGCGCGCGACGGCGGTGCCCGGCTGGAAGAAGGCGGCGGCCTCCTCACCCAGCTCGGGGTGCGCGGCCACCAAGCTGGCGAGCGGTGGTCCGTTCGGTTCGAGCGACGCCCGCACGAGACCGCCCACGAGTGCGTGCGCCTCTCGAAAGGCCATGCCGCGCTCGACGAGCAGCTCGGCCAGGTCCGTGGCGGCCAGGGCCGGGCCGTCGGCCGCGGCCGCCATCCGCTCGTGGTCGAAGACGGCGGTGGCCACCATGCCACTGAGCGCCGCGAGGGCCAGGGAGACCTGCTCGACGGCATCGAACAGCGGCTCCTTGTCTTCTTGGAGATCGCGGTTGTAGGCGAGCGGGAGGCCCTTCAGCGTGGCCAGGAGACCGGCTAGATCACCGATGAGCCGGCCCGCCTTGCCGCGTGCCAGCTCGGCGATGTCCGGGTTCTTCTTCTGCGGCAGCATCGACGAGCCCGTTGCATAGGAGTCGTCGAGGCGGGCGAAGCCGAACTCCTCCGTGGTCCACAACACCCACTCCTCACCCATCCGTGAGAGATGGATGCCGAGCAGCGCGAGGTCGAACAGGGCCTCGGCGACGAAGTCGCGATCGCTGACCGCGTCGAGGGAATTCTCGAACGCTGCGGCGAAACCCAGCCGCTCGGCGGTGAACGCCGGGTCCAGCGGCAGGGAGGAGCCCGCCAGCGCACCGGCGCCGAGCGGCGACACATCAAGGCGGTCGACCGTTGCGAGCAGCCGATCGACATCGCGCGCCAGCGCCCATGCGTGGGCGAGGAGGTGGTGGCCCAACAGCACGGGCTGGGCCCGCTGCAGGTGCGTGTACCCCGGCAGGTAGGCGTCCCCTGCTTCCTCCGCCCGGTCGAGCAGAACGCGTTGCAGCGCGAGCACCCGCCGAGCCACCGCCCGCAGCTCTCGCTTGCACCACAGCCGCAGCGCAGTGGCGACCTGGTCGTTGCGGCTGCGACCCGTGTGGAGCGTGGCCCCGGCAGGGCCAGCCAGCTCGGTCACACGGCGCTCGACCGCGGTGTGGATGTCTTCGTCGGACGCCTCGAAGGCGAACGAGCCGAGCTGCAGCTCGATCGCGCACGAGTCGAGTGCCGCGAGGATGGCGATGAGCTCGTCGTCGCTGAGCAGGCCCACGTGGTGCAGCCCTCGCACATGGGCCCGGCTGCCCACGCCGTCGTCGCCCGCGAGGCGCTGGTCGAAGGCCAGGCTGGCGGTGTAGGCCATGAGCTCGTCGGCCGGTCCGCTCCCGAACCGCCCCTGCCACAGCGTCATCGCCGCACCCTCGTCCAGGCATTCCGGTCGAGGCCCCTCATTCGAGGCCGGCCAGGTCGCGCAGCAGCCCGGCCAGCTCGGCCCCACCGATGCTCTCGGCCGCGACGCACAAGAGGGTGTCGTCACCGGCCACGGTCCCGAGCAGCCCGGGCGTGGCTGAGCGGTCGAGCGCCGACGCGACGACGTGAGCACAGCCTGGCGGAGTCCGCAGGATCACCAGGTTCTGCGAGTGGCTGACCTCGGCGACCCACTCCGACAGCACGCGGCGCAGGTGGTCGTGGGGAGCGAGCCGCTCGGGCTCGTACTCGGGGATGGCGTAGGCCAGGTCGCCCCCGGGCAGGCGCACCTTCACCGCGCCGAGATCTTCCAGGTCGCGCGACGCGGTGGCCTGCGTCGCGGCGATGCCCTCCGTCGTCAGCAGCTCGACGAGCTGCGGCTGGCTCGTGACCCGGTGCTTGGCCAGCAGCTGGGCGACAGTGTGCTGGCGCTGGGCCTTGGTCGTCATCCCACCGCTCCGGCGGAGCGCGGCCCGAGCAGGTGCAGCAGCAGCCCCCGCAAGGCGTGCATCCGGTTCGCGGCCTGCCGCCAGATGTGCGAGCGGCTGCCCTCGAGCACGTCGGCCGTGACCTCCTCACCACGATGCGCAGGCAGGCAGTGGAGGAAGATGCCGCCCGGCGCCGCGCCCGCCATGAGGGCCCCGTCCACGGTGAAGGCGGCGAAGGCCTCGCGCCGGGCCGCGGCCTCGTCCTCCTGGCCCATCGACGCCCACACATCGGTGTACACGACATCGGCACCCTTCACGGCAGCGACGGGGTCGTTGAGGACCTCGGCCGTCGTCCCGGTCAGCTCGTAGCCGGGCGGGCTCGCCACCCGGACCTCCATGGCCGCCATGGCCCCGGCGACGGCCAACGACCGCGCCACGTTGTTCCCGTCGCCGACGTAGGCGACGACCTTGCCCGCCAGCGATCCCAGCACCTGGCGGATCGTGAGCAGGTCGGCGAGCGCCTGGCACGGGTGGGCCTGATCCGACAGCAGGTTGATGATCGGGATGTCGACCGCGACGGCCATGCGCTCGAGCTTGGTGTGCTCGAAGACCCGCGCCGCGATGGCGGCGTGATAGCAGGCGAGGGTGCGGGCAACGTCCTCGGTCGTCTCCCGCACGTCCAAGCCCACCTCGTCGCCGCGCGTCGTCACGGGATGGCCGCCGAGCTGCACGACCGCCATCTCCGAGGAGTGTCGGGTGCGCGCCGACGGCTTCTCGAACAGCAGCGCTACGCCCCGTCCGGCGAGCACCCGGGCCGGGAACCGCTCTTCGGCCAGATCCAGCACGGTGGCGAGTCCGTCCGGAGACAGGTCGTCGACCTCGAGGAAGTCGTTCACGACGCGAGCACCTTGGCGAGCAGGGTGACGGCCTCGTCGATCTCGGCATCGGTGACGTTGAGGGGTGGGGCCAGCCGCAGCGCGCTGGCCGTGACGGCGTTGAGGACCAGCCCGGCGTCGAGGCAGGCCGAGGCAATGGCCTTGGCGTCGTGACCGTCGTCCAGCTCGGCGGCGAGCAAGAGGCCGAGGCCGCGGACCCCGGCGATGCCCGGAGTTGCCCCAAGGGCATCGCTGAGGTGCTCGCCCGCGCGCCGGGCCGCGGCCGGCGCGTCGATGCGAGCCAGCTCGGCCAGGACGGCCCGGGCCGCGCTCGTCGCGATCGGCGTACCTCCGAACGTCGTCGCGTGGTCGCCGGGCACGAACGCGGCGGCGACCTCCTGCTTCGCCCAGCACGCCCCGATCGGTACCCCGTTGCCGAGGGCCTTGGCCATGGTGACCACGTCAGGCTGGACGTCGAAGTGCTGGAAACCGAACCACTTGCCCGTGCGACCGAGGCCGGTCTGGACCTCGTCGACCATGAAGAGCAGCCCGCGCTCGTCACACAGCCGGCGGACGCCCTGGAAGTACTGGGGTGTGGCCGGGTTCACCCCGCCTTCGCCTTGTACGGGCTCGAGCAGGATGGCCGTCACGCTCGGGTCGATGGCGGCTTCGAGCGCATCGAGGTCGTCCCAGGCGACGTGGCGGAAGCCTTCGGGCAACGGTTGGAAGGCTTCGTGCTTGGCGGGCTGACCCGTGGCGTGCAGCGTGGCCAGCGTGCGCCCGTGGAAGCTGCCGTAGGCCGACACGACGACGTAGCGACCGGCATGACCGTTCGGGCCACGCACACCCGGCCCTCCGAATCGGCGGGCGAGCTTGATGGCGGCCTCGTTCGCCTCGGCGCCGCTGTTGCAGAAGAACACCTGGCCGCCGCCGCCGAGGAGCCGGTCCAGGGTCGTTGCCACCTCCCCTGCCGTCGGCGTTGCGAAGAGGTTGGACACGTGGAGCAGCGTCTGGGCCTGTTCATGCAGCGCCTGGGAGACGGCCGGGTGGCTGTGGCCGAGCGAGGTCACTGCCAGACCGGACAGGAAGTCGAGGTAGCGCTTCCCGTCGGCGTCCCACAGCTCGGTGCCACGACCACGCACGAACATCACCGTCGGCGCGCCATACGTCGGCATCAGCGGGCAGTGGGTGAGGGCGGACGGCGCGTGGACAGCCTCCCGATGGGTGCTCATGGCGCTCCTTCCAGCTTGATCATGGTGCCGATGCCGGAGTCGGTGAAGATCTCGAGGAGCAGCACATGGGGAACCCGCCCATCGAGGATGTGGGCTCGCCGGACGCCGGCCCGCACCGCCTGCACGCAGGAGGCGACCTTGGGGATCATGCCCCCGCTCAGCGTGCCGTTCGCCATCATTGCCTCCAGCTCGTCCGCCGTCGTCTGGCGGATGAGGCTGGACGGATCGTCCACGTCGCGCCGCAGACCCTCGATGTCGGTGAGGTACACGAGCTTCTCGGCCCCGAGCGCTTCCGCGAGCACACCCGCGACGGTGTCGGCATTGATGTTGTACGCCTGCCCTGCGATGTCGGCGCCCACCGTCGCCACCACCGGGATGAGGTCTTCGTTCAGGAGCCGGTGGAGGATCGCCGGGTTCACGTCGCTCACGTCGCCGACGAAGCCGAGCTCGGGGTTGCGGGCCGTGGCCCGCAGGAGCCCGGCGTCCTCGCCACCGACGCCCACGGCGATCGGGCCGTGGACGTTGATCGCCGCCACGATCGACGGGTTCACCTGGCCCCGCAGCACCATCCTGGCGATGTCGATGGTCTCGGCATCGGTGACTCGGAGGCCATCACGGAACTCGGGCACCTTGCCGAGGCGCGCCATGAGCTCGCTGATCTGCGGGCCGCCGCCGTGCACCACCACCGGGCGCATGCCGACGGCCTGCATCAGCACGATGTCCTCCGCGAACAACGCAAGGGCCCCCTCGCCGTCGGCGTCGGCCAGCGCGTTGCCGCCGTACTTCACGACGACGGTGGACCCCGCGAACCGCCGGATGTAGGGCAACGCCTCCACCAGGATCGCCGCCTTGTCGTCGGCCGAGCTCACGAGCGTCCGTTCCTCACGACGTGCCCTTCCGATGGGGCACTCCTCACGACGTGCCCTTGTTCTCGTCGATGTAGGCGTACGTGAGGTCGTTCGTGAGCACGAAGGCCGTCCCGTGGCCGAGTCCGAGGTCGGCGGTGATGTGAAGGTGGCGGCCAGCGAGGTGTGCCGCCACCGCCTCGACGTCGTGCTCCACCGCGACGCCGTCGTTCGCCACGACGGTCAGCCCATAGGCGATCGAGAACCGATCGGCGTCGAACGCGATGCCGGCCGACCCGAGATCGCTGCCGATCCGCCCCCAGTAGGGGTCCTCGCCGAACCAGGAGCACTTCGTGAGCTGGCTGCGGGCGATCGCCCGCGCGCCGCGATCCGCGTCGGCGTCGGATGCGGCGCCCCGCACCTCGACGCGCACGACCTTGGAAGCGCCCTCGGCGTCGCCCACCATCTGGCTGGCAAGGCCGAAGCAGGCCTCGTGCACGGCGCCCGCCAGCTCGGCTTCGTCGACCGGGCCGGCCAGGCCCGACGCCAGCAGGATGACGGTGTCGTTCGTGGAGGTGCAGCCGTCGCTGACGACGATGTTGAAGCTGCGCGCCACAGCGCCCTGCAGGACGCGCTGGAGGAGTGCCGGATCGGCCGCGGCGTCGGTGGTGAGGACCGCCAGCATCGTGGCCATGTTCGGCGCCAGCATGGCCGCCCCCTTGGCCATGCCCCCGACCCTGAAGCCCGGCCGGGCCACCAGGACCTCCTTGGCGACGGTGTCCGTCGTCATGATGGCGCGAGCTGCGGCGGCGCCACCTTCCGGCGTGCGCGCGGCGACCACCGCCGGGATGCCCGCCTCGACCACCTCGATCGGGAACGGGATGCCGATCAGGCCTGTCGAGCAAACAAGGACGTGCTCCGCGGTCGTGCCAAGCCCGAGCGCCGTGGCCGCCGCCATGCGCTCTGCGTGCTCGACGCCGGCTACGCCGTTCGCCGCGTTGGCGTTGCCGCTGTTCAAGATGACGGCCGACGCCCGGCCGCCCGTGGCCGCCAGGTGGGCACGGCTCACGAGCACCGGTGCCGCCGCCAGGCGGTTCTCGGTGAACGTCGCCGCGGTGGGGACCGGCTGGGCGTCGGCCGTGGCAAGGAGCGACAGGTCGGGTGCGCCCGACGGTTTGATCCCAGCGGCGATGCCGGCAGCAACGAACCCCCGAGGAGAAGTGACGCTCACGGGTACACACCCACCATCGGCAGTCCGGTCGTCTCGGGCAGACCGAGCACGAGGTTGGCGCACTGCACGGCCTGGCCCGACGCTCCCTTCACGAGGTTGTCGATGGCCGCGATCACCACGACCCACCCCGTGCGCTCGTCGAAGCGGGCCGTCAGGTGGGCGGTGTTCGACCCGAGGGTGGCCTTGGTGGACGGGGAGCCTGGCCCGACCATGACGAAGGGCTCGTCGGCGTAGAACTCGCCGAGCACCCCGAGCAGACCCGCCGTCGATGCGGGAACGGCAGGGCGGGCGTAGCAGGTGGCGAGGATGCCGCGGCTCATCGGGGCAAGGTGCGGCGTGAACAGCACCTGGGCGCCGGTGGCCTGCTCGATCTCGGGCGTGTGGCGGTGGTCGAGGAGGCCGTAGGCCGTGAAGTCCTCGTCCACGGTGCAGAAGGACGTGGCCGGCTTCGGGGCGCGCCCGGCTCCTGACACCCCCGACGCGGCATCGACGATGATGCCGGTGGGCTCCACGAGGCCGAGGCGCACCAGCGGCGCGAGGGCCAGCGCCGCAGCCGTCACGTAGCAGCCCGGAGCGGCCACGAGCCGCGACGCCTCGATCTGGTCACGGAACAGCTCGGGCAGCCCGAAGGCGAACTCCACCAGGAGCTCGGGGTGGTGGTGCTCCTCGCCGTACCACTGCGGGTAGAGCGAGGCGTCGCGCAAGCGGAAGTCGGCCGCGAGGTCGACCACCGCGCCGACCCGCTTGCGCAGGTCGCTGACGATGGTCTGCGACGCGCCATGGGGCAGCGCGAGGAACACCAGGTCGAGCCCGTCGCAGGCCGCCAGGTCGTACGCTCCGAACACCAGGGAGGGGTACGCCGCGGCGAGGCTCGGATACAGCTCGGCCGCCCTCGTGCCAGCCTGCGTCTCGCCGGTGGCCAGCACGAGATCCAGGTAGGGATGCTGCGCGCAGAGCCGGAGCAGCTCGGCGCCGGTGAAGCCCGATGCGCCGACGATGCCGATGCTCTTAGCCGGAGCGCTCATGACGCATGATCATACACCCTGATGCATGATGATGCGTGGACGGCGAGCCACACCGGCCCGAGCTAGGTTTCCCCGCCCGTTGGATCCCGGAGGACGCACCCGTCGTGCACCCCGACCTCGCCGCTGAGCAGCGCTACCTCGACCGCGCCCTGGACCACCTTGCGGTGATGCGCGCCCGAGTGAGCGGCCTCGTCGACGGGCTCGCCGTCGACGCGCGCAGCGATGTCGATGCGGCCACTGCCCGCCACCAGCTGCAGGGCTACCGCTCCGCGCTCGACATCGGCACCGGTCCGCTCTGCTTCGGGCGCATCGACGAGGAGACCGGCGAACGCTGGTATGTCGGCCGACGTCACGTCGAGGACGACCGGGGCCGGCCGGCCGTCGTCGATTGGCGGGCGGGCGTGGCCATCCCGTTCTACCGGGCCACCTTCCGGGACCCACTCGGCCTCCACCTGCGCCGCCGCTTCGTGCTGGAGGATCGCGAGCTGGTCGCCCTGTTCGATGAAGACTTCGACGACCCCGACTCGGCCCACCACGCCACCGGGGTGGCCGACCCGCTGCTCGCCGAGCTCGATCGGGCTCGCACGGGCGAGATGCGCGACATCGTGTCCACCATCCAGGCCGAGCAGGACGTCGTGATCCGCGCGCCGCTCGACCAGCTCCTCATCGTCCAGGGTGGGCCCGGCACGGGCAAGACCGCCGTTGGCCTCCACCGCGCCGCACTGCTCCTCTACGACCACCGGGCCGTCCTCGAGCGGGACGGCGTCCTCATCGTCGGGCCGAACCGGCGGTTCCTCCGCTACATCTCCCAGGTGCTCCCCTCGCTCGGCGAGACCGCCGTGATCCAGACCACCATCGCCGGGCTGGGCTCGGTCGAGGTGCGGGGTTCCGACAGCGATGTTGCCGCCAAGATCAAGGGCGATGCCCGCTGGGTGGCGTTGATCGAGCGCGCGGCGTGGGACCGCATCACCCTGACCGACGACGACGTCGACGCCCGGACCGGCTTCGGCACGATCCGGCTCCGGTCCGACGAGGTGAACGAGATCCTGACCGCCTGTCTCGCCGAGCGCCGCACCGTGGCGTCGTCCCGGGAGCACTTCCGGGTCGCGCTCACTGGTCGCGCCCATGAGCGGCTGCTCGAACGGCGGCCCGAGGGCCTGAAGATCGAGGACGAGGTGCGCCACGCGGTACAGACCAGCCCCGAGCTGCGGCGCGCCATCGACCGCATCTGGCCACCGACGACGGGTGCCAAGCTCGTCCGCCGCCTCCTCACGAACCGGGCCACGCTGGCTCGCTTCGGCGACGGCATCCTCGACGGGACCGAGCAGCAGCAGGTGCTGCGTCGCGCCGCGTCCCGGCTGGACGGCGAGGCCTGGACGGTGGCCGACCTTGCCCTCGTCGACGAGGCCGACGCCGTGCTCGGCATCCGGCCCCGCCGGTACGGCCACCTGGTGGTGGACGAGGCCCAGGACCTCTCGGCGATGGACTGGCGGCTGCTCGCCCGCCGGTGCAGCCGCTTCCCTTCCATGACCGTGCTGGGCGACCTAGCGCAGGCGACGGCCCCGGCGGCGCAGGCGAGCTGGGACGACGTCATCGACCTCCTCGGCGCGCCCAGCGACGTGCACGTCGCCGAGCTGGAGATCGGCTACCGCGTGCCGGGCCAGATCCTCGACGTCGCCAACCGCCTGCTGCCCGCGACCGGCGCCGCCGTCCGCCCGTCGAGATCGGTGCGCACCACGCCGGCTCGACCGGTCTTCGTCACCGGCCCGCCGGCCGAGCTGAGCGACATGCTGACCTCGGTGTGCGACGAGCTGCTCGGCCGCCACGCCACGGTCGGCGTGCTCTCCGATGGTCCGGTGCCCTTCGTGACGGCCGATGCCCGGGTGAGCGTCTTGCCCGCAGCCGAGGCCAAGGGCCTGGAGTTCGATGCCGTCGTGGTGGTCGAGCCGGGCCAGTTCCTGGCCGGTGGCGCGCGCGGGGCTCGGTTGCTCTACATCGCACTGACCCGCGCGGTCCAAGAGCTCGTTGTGGTCCACTGCCAGCCGTTGCCCGGGGTGCTCCAGCAACCGGATGCCGCCTGACCCGCTCCGGTGGCGCGCCGCACCGGCGGCCTCTGTCCGCGAAGATGACCCTGGTCGGCGAAGATGGCCCGGGTCGGCGAAGATGAAGCGTGATGGTCGGATCGTCACTCCGGGGGAAGTTGCTGGTCGCGGCGCCGCCCCTCGTCGACGAGAACTTCGACCGCACCGTCGTGCTGCTGCTCGAGCACGGTGACGACGGCGCCATCGGTGTGGTCATCAACCGCCCGTCGGGCAACGAGGTGGAGGATCTGCTCGAGTCGTGGGCGCCGTACACGGCCCGGCCTCGCGTGCTGTTCGAGGGTGGGCCGGTCGAGCCCGGCGCCCTCATCGGAATCGCCCGGATGGGACGGGCCGACGAGACCGACGACTGGGCGCCTGTCCTCGATCGGGTGGGGACGGTCGACCTGCAGCGCGAGCCGGACGAGGTCGACCCAGCGGTGGAGGTCGTACGCCTCTTCGTCGGCTACGCCGGGTGGGGACCGGGCCAGCTGGAAGGCGAGCTGCAGCTCGGGGCATGGATCGTGGCCGAGGCCGAGCCTGGAGACGCCTTCGCCGGCGATCCCAGCTCCCTGTGGCGCGACGTGCTCGGCCGTCAGCGCGGCCGCACCCGCTGGATGGCCACGTTCCCCGACGACCCGTCGGCGAACTGACTTCGGGCGCCGTCACTCCGTTGTGGCAGGCTGCGCGCCATGCCCGAGTCGAGCCTTCCCGTCGAGCACCTGTTCACCCTCACCGCCACCGTGACCATGTCCGGGATGATCGCCAATGGGCCGAGCGGCACCCGCCTCGTGGTCGAGGCCTTCCCGGGCACGTTCGAGGGGCCGAAGCTGAAGGGCGTCGCGAAAGCACCGAGCGGAGACTGGCCGACACTGCGCCCGAACGGCTCGATGGCACTCGACGTGCGCCTGCTCCTGGCGACCGAGGATGGCGCCCTGATCCTCATGACGTACAAGGGCATCAGCCTCGA
>CAZTVJ010000167.1:0-3123 GCA_964616935.1 uncultured Acidimicrobiales bacterium
GCCGCCTCGGCCATGGCCGAGCTGCTCGACTGCCCTTCGTTCTCCGACCCCGTCGCACTGGCGGAGCTCGAGGGCCCGGATGCCGTGGTGCTCTGCACGCCACCGGCGACCCACCCCGACATCGCCCAGGTGTTCTTCGACCGCGGCATCGCCGTGCTGAGCGAGAAGCCCCTGGCCGTCGATCGCCACGCGGCCCGTCGCATGGTGGGCGCTGCCGAGCGAGCCGGGGTGCTCTTCACCATGGCGACCAAGTTCCGGTTCTGCGCCGACGTCAATGTCGCGAAGGCGTTGGTCGACGACGGATCGATCGGCCGGGTGCGGCTCGTCGAGAACGCGTTCACCTCTCGGGTCGACATGTCGGGCCGCTGGAACAGCGACCCGAGCATCAGTGGGGGCGGTGTCCTCGTCGACAACGGCACCCACTCCGTGGACCTGGCCCGGTACGTCGCCGGCCCGGTGGCCGAGGTGCTCGCCATCGAGACCAGCCGGCCCGAGGGCTTCCAGGTCGACGACACGGCCCGGCTGTTCCTCCGCCACGACGACGGCACGGACACCTCCATCGACCTCTCCTGGAGCATCGACAAGTCCTTGGCGGACTTCCTGCGGATCTACGGCACCGAGGGCGAGGTCCGGGTCGGCTGGCGGGAGTCCGCCTGGCGGCGCCACGGACAGGACTGGCAGCCCATCGGCCCCGGCTACGCCAAGGGTCCGGCCATGGGCGGCGCCCTCGATGCGTTCTGCCTGGCCGTACGTGGTGACGCACCCCTCGCCGTCACGACCGACGACGCGCTGGCCGCCGCCACCACCATCGATGCCGCCTACGCATCGCTGTCACGCGGTGGCTGGGTGAAGCTCGCCGAACTCGACGCATGACCACCGTGACCGCTACCGGAGCCCGCGTCCACCCCACGGCCATCGTCGAGGACGGCGTCGTGATCGGCGATGGCACCTCGGTGTGGGACAGCGTCCACATCCGCGGACCGCAGACCATCATCGGCACCGACTGCATCGTCGGCGAGAAGACCTACATCGCCTACGGCGTGGACATCGGCGACCGGGTCAAGATCAACGCGTTCGTCTACATCTGCAACGCCGTCAGCATCGCCGACGGCGTGATGATCTCCGCCGGCACCACCTTCACGAACGACCGGTACCCGCGCGCCACCACCAACGACCTCCGCGAGCTGCGGAGCTCCGACCCTGACGAGCACACCCTGCCTACGCTCGTGAAGGAGGGAACCACCATCGGAGCGCGAGCGACGATCGGCCCCGGTGTCGAGCTCGGTCGGTTCTCGATGATCGGCATGGCCGCCGTCGTCACCCGCAGCGTCGGCGACTTCCACCTCGTCACGGGCCACCCGGCCCGTACGGTGGCTGCCGTGTGCCGGTGCGGCGAGCCCTTCCTGCGTGCCACCGATGGCGTGCTGCCCGACACCGACGACGTGGCCTGCGCCGTCTGCGGCCTGCGCTACCACGTGGCCGCCGGCATCGTCACCGAGCGATCCTGATGGCGCGCTGGGCCGTCATCGGCGGCGGCGTGCTGGGGCTGTCGATCTCGCACGAGCTGATCGGCCGCGGGCACGACGTCACGCTCGTAGAGGCCGCGCCCGAGCTGGGTGGCCTGGCCTCGGCCTGGCAGATCGGCGACGTCACCTGGGACCGCCACTACCACGTCATCCTCCTGTCCGACCTGCGCACCCGCCAGCTGCTGGCCGAGGCGGGCATGGCCGACGAGCTGCGCTGGGTGGAGACCAAGACGGGGTACTACGGCACGGACAACGTGCTGCGCTCCGTGTCGGACACGGTGGAGTTCCTGAAGCTGCCCGGCCTCAACCCACTCGACAAGCTGCGCCTGGGCGGCACCATCTTCTACGGCTCGAAGATCCGCAACGGCCAGCGGATGGAGCGCCTCCCGGTCGACCAGTGGCTCCGGCGCTGGTCCGGTCGGCGCACCTACGAGCGTTTCTGGTTGCCGTTGCTGCGGGCCAAGCTCGGCGAGGCCTACCAGGAGGCATCGGCGGCGTTCATCTGGGCGACGGTCCAGCGACTGTACGCGGCCCGACGCACCGGGCTGAAGAAGGAGATGTTCGGCTACGTGCCGGGCGGCTACGCCCGCACCGTCGAGCGCTACGGCGAGGTGCTGGCCGAGCGCGGGGTGAAGATCGAGACCGGCCGGCCGGTGCGCGCGGTGCGCCAGCGGGCCGGCGGGGGCATCGAGGTCCACGGGGTGGACGGCGCCGTCGACACCTTCGACCAGGTGGTCGTCACCGCAGCAGGGTCCCTTGCGGCCGACCTCTGTCCTGATCTCTCCCGCGCCGAACAGGCGCGCCTTCGAGCCGTCCGCTACATGGGCGTGGTGTGCGCATCGCTCCTGCTGAAGCGCCCGCTCGCGCCCTACTACCTCACCTACATCACCGATCCGGGCACGCCGTTCACGGCCGTGGTCGAGATGACGCAGTTCGTCGACCCGGTCGAGCTCGGTGGGCACACGCTGGTGTACCTGCCGAAGTACGTGACCCCCGACGATCCCTTGCTCGACGCCTCTGACGACGAGGTTCGCGCCGCGTTCTGGCCGTACCTCCAGCGGATGTACCCCGACCTCGTCGACGACGACGTCCTGGCGTTCCAGGTGTCGCGGGTCCGACGGGTCTTCGCCATCCCCACGATCGGCTTCTCGGGCACCATCCCGCCGATGACGACGTCGGTGCCGGGGCTCCACCTGGTGGGGTCCGCTCAGCTCCCGTTCGCCACGCTCAACGTGAACGATACGCTCGGCCTCGTCGGCGAGTTCATGGAAGGGCTGGATCCATGAAGCCAAATGCATCGTTGTCGCTCGATCTCGACAACCTCTGGGCCTACCAGATGACGCACGGGGACGAGGGTTGGGACACCTATCCCACCTACCTCGACGTCCTGGTCCCCACCGTGCTCGAGTTCTTCGCCGCACGGGCCCAGCGCATCACCTTCTTCGTCGTCGGCCAGGACGCCGCGCTGGAGAAGAACGCCAAGGCCGTGCGCGCCCTGGCCGACGACGGCCACGAGATCGGCAACCACAGCTTCCGTCACCAGCCGTGGCTGCACCGGTACACACCGGCCGAGATCGACAGCGAGCTGGCCCGCACC
>CAZTVJ010000168.1:0-6998 GCA_964616935.1 uncultured Acidimicrobiales bacterium
CTTCCCGTGGACGACCCAGCGACCACGGCACCGACGACCACGGCACCGACGACCACGGCACCGGCGCCGACCACGCTCGCTCCCACCACAGCGGCGCTGGCACCTGGTGCCACGACGGTGCCCACTGTGGCCCCAACCACGCCGGCGCCGACGGTGCCGCCCACCCAGGCCACCGCAGCGCCGCTGCCGTACGCGGGGGTCGTCGCCATCGGCGACTCGGTGATGCTCGGAGCCAAGGCGGCGCTGGAGGCACGCATGCCGGGTGTCGTCGTCGATGCGACGGTGAGCCGTCAGGTGAGGGGCGGTGCCGAGCTGGCGGCCACCCTGAAGGCCCAGGGCCTGCTCGGGCGGGCCGTCATCGTCCATCTCGGCACCAACGGCGTCACCACCCAGCAGCAGTTCGACGAGCTGATGGCGGCGCTCTCCGGCGTGCCGCGCGTGGTCATGATCAACACGAAGGTGCCTCGACCCTGGGAGGAGCGCGTGAACGGCCTCATCGCCGATACGGCCAAGAAGTCTCCCAACGTTGTGTTTCTCGATTGGAAGGCCCAGGGTGGCGCCAACAAAGCTTGGTTCTGGAACGATGGCATCCACCTCCGCCCTGCGGGAGCTGCCGCCTTCGCCGAGCTCATCGCCCAGGCCGTCGGCTGAACCCGATCGCCACAACCCGACGTCGATCGGAACCTTCTCGGGTCAGCCGTCGTGAAAGAGAACGAGATGTCCACCATGACCACCGCTGACGAAGCGGACCCCGACGCGCCCGCGCTCGACTTCAGCGAGCTCGGCCTGCCCCCCAACCTCGTCGATGCCCTGAACCACCTCGGCTACGACGCACCGTTCGCCATCCAAGCCGAGGTGCTCCCGGCCGCTCTCGCCGGTCGCGACGTCGCCGCCCAGGCGGCCACCGGCTCGGGCAAGACGCTGGCCTTCGCGCTTCCGGCCATCTGCGTCGCCCTGGAGCACCCCGGGCGCTCGAAGCGGCCGACGGTCCTGGCCCTGACGCCCACCCGAGAGCTGGCGGCGCAGGTCGCCGACGTCACCAGAGAGCTGGGTGAGCAGCTCGGCCTGCGGGTCGCCGTCGTCTACGGCGGCACGCCCATCCCGCGCGACGAGAAGCGCCTCTCCGACGGTTGCGACATCCTGATCGCCACGCCCGGGCGGCTCATCGACCTGTACGAGCGCAAGGCCGTCACCTTCGACGGCGTGCGCTTCGCGGTCGTCGACGAGGCCGACCGGATGGCGGACATGGGCTTCGCCCCGCAGGTGGACTGGCTCCTGCGCCGCCTACCGGCCGAGCGCCAGACCGTCGTCTGCTCGGCCACCCTCGCCGGCGACGTGGCCCGTCTCACCGAGAACTGGCTGGACGACCCCGTCGTGGTCGGGGTCGAGGAGCGCAGTGCAGCACCGGGCACGCTGGTGCATCGGTTCCTCTACGTGCACTCGGCCGACAAGGACCGCGTCGCGGCGCGCATCATCCAGGCCTACGGCAAGGTGGTCGTCTTCTGCGACACCAAGCGGGACGCTGATCGCGTGGCCCGCCGGCTGGCCGACCTCGATGTGAAGGTGGCTGCGCTGCATGGCGATCTGCCGCAGAAGCTGCGAGAGCGGGCGCTCGACGCGTTCAGCGAGGGCAAGGTCGCGGCCATCGTCGCCACCGACGTGGCCGCCCGTGGCCTGGACGTCGAGGGCGTCGAGGTGGTCATCCAGTACCAGCCGGCCGGCGACCCGAACAGCTACCTGCACCGCGTGGGGCGCACCGCCCGCGCCGGTGCCATCGGCCTCGCCGTCACCCTCGTGGACTGGGACAAGGAGGTGCTGGCGTTGGCGCTGCAGCGCCGCCTCGGGATGAGCCTGCCGCTCGTCGAAGTGTTCTCCAACAACCCGAACCTCGAAGACCTGGCCGCGTGGGACGTCACGGCCGAGCAGTCTGGTCCCACCGCCAAGAAGCACTGAGCTGGTAGGCGGACTCGTCGTCCGCTTCGCTTCCTCCTCGCGCCGCGTGCGCCTCGTCGCTGGCGCTTACCTCGGCGCGTCTCGTTGGAGGTTCCCGCGAGCCTCACGTCACTCGACGCCGTACCAGGGACCGGCGGCGAGGTCCGCCACGACGATGGCGCGATCGTCGTCGTCGGCGACGGGGGTGGCGCGGGCCACCTTCAGGTACTCGCTCGCTCCGGCGAGCTCGCCCCGCGCCGCGAGCGCCCGGGCCATGGCCTCGTTCGCGTAGGCGAGGTCGAAGTCGGTCAAGTCGTTGGCCTGCACGATGGCCAGGCACCGGCGTGCGTGGTGGAGCGCCGGCTCGCCCCGACCCGCGAACGCGTAGGCGCGCGAGCACATGTACTCGGCGCGGGCCCGGTTGACGTCCGTGCCGGCGATGTCCCAGTGGAAGGCGGAGGCGTGGGCGGCATGGACCATCCGGTCGTCGTCGGCCGCTGTCCGGTCGGCCGTCTCGAGCAGCTGCCACACCAGGTTGTTGGCGTCGATGCCCTGCTCGCGGTGCAGCTCGCGGTCGACGTCGGGGGGCGGCTCGTCGGCTCGGTCGTCGGGGACGGCGGGCAGCGCCTCGCCCGTCTCCAGCAACGTCTTCAGTGACGAGACCAACGGAGGCCAGCCGGTGGCGGTGATGGCGTAGGTGTGCGGTGCACCGTGCAGGTCGCCGTGGACGAGGCTGAGGCGGCAGACCTCGCCGAGCGGGGTGATCTCCCAGGTCACCCTGGACGGGTGCTCGTGCGCGGCGTCGGGGTCGAAGGCGACGTGGAAGGTCATCACGAGGCGGCGGAAGGGCTCGGCCTCCTCGATGGTGCCGTCGATGGCTGCCGCACCGTCGTCGCCCCGGTAGGCATACGCCTCGCCTGGCGCCACCACGGTGTCGAGACCGCAGCCGTAGAAGTAGCGCCGGGTCAGGTCGGGGTCGGTCAGCGCCGCCCACAGCCGCTCGGGCGTGGTGCGGATGTAGGTCTCGTACACGTGGCGGGGACGGGGCATCGAGGCGAGCTCCTGGCTCAGGCGCGGCGGGCCGCGGGGAGGCTGGCGGTGGACGGGTGCTCGAGGTCGTCGCGGAGGCCGCTCAGCAGGGTGACCCACGGCTGGGCGAACTTCGAGATCCAGCGGTCGTGGATGCTGGCGATGGGCACGGGGTTCAGGTAGTGCAGCTTGCGGCGACCGTCGCGGCGGGTGGCGAGGAGCCCGGCCTCTTCCAGGACCCGCAGGTGCTTCATGACGCCGAACCGGCTGAGCTCGGGGAGCGCGCCGCACAGCTCGAGCAGGCTCTGGCCGTCGGACGTGAACAGGTGGTCGAGCAGCGCTCGGCGGTGACCGTCGGCCAGCGCCCGGAAGACGTCGTCGTCCATGGGCTCCTTCATACGTGACCATCTGGTCACCTGTCAAGGCTCCGAGGGTGACGGCGAGGTCGTACTGTGCGCCCGATGGATGTCCCGCCCGGCTACTCGACCACCCGCCGATCGCTCCATGCCGTCGCCGAGCACGTCCTCGCCGCCGCCCGCCACCGTGCCACCGGGCGCATCGGCCTCGAGGTCGCACCAGGCGGCTTCGCCACGCCGCCCTTCGAGGGCACCGTGGTGCGGGTGGACGGCACCGAGCTGATGATCGAAGACTCGGACGGCGCGCGCCGAGCACCCATCACCACCTTGCGAGCGGCTGGCGCGCTGGTCGGCATCGAGCCGGGCATGCCGCCGGCGGTCTACGCCGCGCTCACGCCGCTCCTGCTCGACGAGGTGCTGCCCGTCGACCCGGCCGCGGCCCTCGTGCTCGCCGGGTGGTTCGAACGAGGCAACGAAGCGCTTCGCCGGTTCCGGGACGAGATCGCCGGCGCGGACGTGCCGGGCATCACCCTCTGGCCGGAGCACCTCGACCTCGCCTTCACCGCCGCCGAGGTGAACGTCGGCATCTCACCCGGCGACGACGGGATCGGTGAACCGTACGCGTACATCGGGCCTTGGGCTCGGCCGTTGCCTGGCGACGCCGCGTTCTGGAACCAGCCGTTCGGGGCGGCGATCACCCACGCCGACCTCGCATCGGCCGACGACATCGTCGGCTTCTTCCGCGCCGGCTGGGTGGCCGCGCGCTGAGGCATCCTCCGGGCCGTCCAGGGCGCGCCGCTAGCGTCGGCCTCGATGGGCATCGCGCTGTTCGCCGCCGAGGTCACCGACGAGCAGCTCCTTCAGGTCTGCGGGGCCAACCCCTCGGCCGTGTGCCGTTGGACGCTGAACACGACGGGCAACGAGACCCTCGCCGTCATCGCCAAGTTCGTCGTCGATCGCCCGGCGAGCATCGTGCTGACCGTCCTCCTCGCGCTCGTCGCCACCGCGATCGGCCGGTTCCTCATCCGGCGCTTCGGGCGTCGCCTCGTCGCTCGGCGGGAGAAGGGGACGGGTCCCGACGCCCTGTCAGCCGCCCGCATCCTCACCCTCACCGGTGTGCTGGCCAGCGTCTTGACCGCGGCGGTGTGGACGATCGCCATCATCTCGATCCTGGCCGCGCTGGGCGTGAGCCTCGTGCCCCTGCTCGCCACCGCCGGGGTGGCCACGGCCGCACTCGGCTTCGGCGCCCAGAGCATCGTGCGGGACTTCTTGGCCGGGTTCTTCATGTTGTTCGAGGGCCAGTTCGAAGTGGGCGACACCATCGACGTCGGCGAGGCCACGGGTGTCGTCGAGGCCATCACGCTGCGCTGCACGCAGCTCCGCGGCGTCGACGGCACGGTGTGGCACGTGCCCAACGGGGTCATTCAACGGGTCGGGAACACGTCGCAGCAGTGGTCCCGTGCCGTGCTCGACCTGTGGGTCGCGGCCGACTCCGACCTGGCCGATGCCCAACAGGTCATCGAGGAGGCGGCCAAGGCGCTGGTCGCCACGGCGCCGTGGCGTGACGTGGTGCTGTCCGAGCCCGAGGTGTGGGGTGTGGAGAACGTTGGCCCCGCTGGCGCCGTCATCCGCCTCGTCGTCAAGACCGCGCCGGGGGAGCAGTTCAAGCTGCTGCGAGCGCTGCGGGTCGCCGAGAAGGAGGCGCTCGACCGCGCCGGCATCGAGCTGCCCCCGCTGCCGGGCGAGCGCGGTGCCACGGTCGCCGGCCAGGGCACCGGTGGAGCTGGCCGCTGAGCAGGCCGGTCACATCACGGCGAGGCCGTACATCTCCCCGAGCGGGTCGGCGATGAGCTCCAAGCGGGCCCCGTCCGGGTCGAGGAAGTAGATCGACGTCCCGTCGATGTGCTGGTAGGCGATGCCGACGGCGTCCAACTTCGCCTTGAGATGGGCCCAGCGGTCGGGCTCGACCGAGATGGCCAGGTGGTGGAGGCCCCCCAGGACCTCGGCGTAGGGGCCGAGATCGAGCCCTGGGAGGTCGAAGAAGGCCAGAGCGTTGCCGTGGCCGATGTCGAAGAAGAAGTGGGTCGAGCCCTGGTAGTCCCGGTTCTCGAACATGTCGGTGAGCGGGAACTCGAGCAGGTCTTGGTAGAAGCGCACGGTGCGCTCGACGTCGCTCGAGAGCAACGCGACGTGGTGCACCCCGCGGGCGCTGCTGGGCGGCCGTTCGGCGGCCGAGCGCAGGTGCAGCGTCCGCAGGCGGTCACGTGCGGCGGTCAGCGAGTCCCGGTCAGCGGTCATGGCCCGATCTTGCCAGGTGACGCCGAATTGTCACATCTTGCGGCCGTGAAGTCGCGCTGAGTGACGATTGGATCGACATTGTTACGAAATGAGCCCAAGACGGTCACAAAGGCCGAGGAGGGTACATCTAGTCGACATCGGGGTATGGAGAGAACGAGCACAGGTAGAACGGATGGAGTGGGCGGCTCCGACGACGTGCAAACGTGAAGGAGGAGCCGTGGCGATGCGAACTGCGTCATCCAGCAAGCTCGACATGAGCGAGGCCCGGTCATGAGGGGCTTCCCGCTCGCCCTCGGAGTGCTCGCCGGTGCGCTGGCGGGCGTGGTGTCCGTCGGGCGTAGCCACTCGCCCCGCCAGCAACGTCGGGTCGTCCCCGACCCCGAGCCTTCCATCTTCGCCAGCCTCAGCTGCTCTCGCGCCAGCTGAGGCCGCACGTTCGGCGCAGTCATTGCGGCTCGACGGTCACCGGTGCTGAGCGGCCGCCCGCAGCCGGGCCACGACGGACGCTCGTGGTCGCCCGTCGCGGCGCGGTCGTCTGCGCGAGGCTCGCGGCATGGACCTCCTGCGCACCCCCGACGACCGGTTCACCGACCTCCCCGGCTGGCCGTTCGAGCCCCGGTACACCGAGGTCGACGCCGGCGACGGGTCCGGGGTGTTGCGCATCCATCACGTCGACGAGGGACCGCCGACCGCCGATCCCGTCCTGTGCCTGCACGGCGAACCTTCCTGGGGCTACCTCTACCGCAAGATGATCCCGGTGCTGGCCGGGGCGGGCCTGCGGGTCGTCGTCCCCGACCTCGTCGGGTTCGGTCGCAGCGACAAGCCCACCGCGCGCGAGGACTACACCTACCAGCGCCACGTCGATTGGATGGCGGCCTGGCTCGACGCGGTCGACCTGCGCCACATCACCCTGGTCTGCCAGGACTGGGGTGGGTTGATCGGCTTGCGCCTCGCCGCCGAGCACCCGGACCGCTTCGATCGACTCGTGGCGGCCAACACGTTCCTGCCGACGGGGGACCGGCCACCGGGCGAGGCGTTCCTCGCCTGGAGGACGTACAGCCAGGAGACGCCGGTGTTCAACATCGGGCGGATCGTCGAGGGCGGCTCGGCGACGCGCCCCATCGGCGCTGAGGTGGTCGCGGCCTACGACGCGCCGTTCCCGGACGATGCCTACAAGGCCGGCGCCCGCCAGTTCCCGACGCTCGTGCCGATCTCGCCGGACGATCCTGCGGCCGAAGCCAACCGGCGCGCGTGGGAGGTGCTCGGTCGTTGGGACAAGCCGATGCTGTGCGCCTTCAGTGACAGCGACCCGATCACCGCGGGCGGCGACCGGGCCTTCCAGGAGCTCGTGCCGGGGACGAAGGGCGTCAACCACGTCACGAT
>CAZTVJ010000169.1:0-2165 GCA_964616935.1 uncultured Acidimicrobiales bacterium
TCGAGTGCTACGAGGCCTACGCCGACTACACCGACATGATGGCGCTCACCGAGCACCTCGTCGTGGAGGCCGCACGCGCTGCCCTGGGCACCACGATCGTGGAGATCGACGGCGCCGACGTCGACCTCGCCGAGCCGTGGCGGCGGGCGCCCATGCTCGGCCTGATCGCGGAGCGCACAGGTGCCGAAGTGCACCCGTCGATGCCCGTCGACGAGCTGCGGCGGATCTGCGACGAGCACGGCGTGGCGTGGGAGCCTCACCTCGGCCCTGGCTTCCTGGTCGTCGAGCTCTACGACGCGCTCGTCGAGTCCACGCTGCGGACGCCGACGTTCGTGCTCGACCACCCCCTCGAGGTGTCCCCTCTCGCCCGCACCCATCGTGACGATCCGCACCTGGTCGAGCGGTTCGAGCTGGTGGTGGGAGGGCGGGAGCTGGCCAACGCCTACAGCGAGCTCAACGACCCGGTGGAACAGCGCCACCGCTTCGAGGCGGAGCAGGCCAACAAGGAAGCGGGCAACCTCGAGGCCGGCACGGTCGACGAGGACTACCTCCGGGCCCTGGAGTACGGCATGCCTCCCACCGGCGGCATGGGCATGGGCATCGACCGGCTGGCGATGCTGCTCGCCGGCGTCACGTCCATCAAGGAAGTGATCCTCTTCCCGACCCTGCGCCCCGAGGCGCGGTAGCCAGCAGAAGTGAGCTGGGAGGCTCACATCCGCGCTGGGCTGCGGCCCCGGCTTGTGCCATGCTGTTGCCTGGGCGAAGAAAGGCGGGCGACATGGCGGCATCGGGCTCCTCGGGACGGCGGGTCGGGTGGGCTCACGGGCGTGGCCGGGCGGGACTCGCGGTGGCGTTGGTAGCGGCGATCGCGGCCGGCTCCGCGCTGTTTGCACCCGCCCCGGCGGCGGCGGCCACAGCCGACTGGCCCCAGTACCGCGGTGGAGCCGACCATCGAGGATGGAACCGTGCTGAGTCGACGATCAGCGCTGGCAACGTAGCCCGGCTCCGGCCGGTCTGGATCGACGCCGTCCTGCACCACCCGCCGGTCGAACCCCTTATCGTCGGTGATCGCTTGTTCGTGGTGTCGCACGACGCCACCAACGATCGGCTGACGTTGAAGGCCAAGGACCTCCGGACCCGTGCGACGCACTGGTCGCGCACGGTGTACAGCCCGTCCCTGGTCGACGGATGGGGCAACGAGTACAACAACTCCCCCCGCCTGGCGGTTGCCGCTGGCCGTGTCTTCCTTGCGGCTGAGGGGACGGTGTACGCGTTCGAAGTCAGCAGCGGTCGTCGCCTCTGGGCCTTCGACGAGTTCGGTTTCGGCGTCCGCGGCATCGTGGTCGACGGCGGCACGGTCACGATCCTCGTGCAACAGGACAGCGACGACATCTTCTACGACGTCGTGCGCGTCGACGCTGCCAACGGTCAGGTCCAGGCCCGGACCTTTGGCGGGGATGGGCAGTGCTGTCTCGCGGCGGGCCCAGCCACCAAGAACGGGGTGACGTACCTCGACGCAGGCGGTCTGGTCGCGCTTACGGGGTCGCTGCGGCCGCTCGCCGGTTTCGCGCCGACGACGGCGTCGATCTACCGCCGCCAACCGGCCGTCACCACCGACCTCGTGTACACGGTCGAAGGCGACAGCTCCGGCCCCACCACACCGTTCTCAGTGATCGCGGCCGATGCGCGTACGGGTCGGCTCCGGTGGTCCCGTCTCATCGTCGACCGTCCAGACTTCGTGAACGACGGTCTTGCCGGCAGCAACCTGGCCGTCGATAGCGATCGCGTCTACGTGCACTACCGCAACGAGGGCGACGTCACCGCCACCCTCGCCGCACTCGATCGATGGAGCGGGGCCGTCGTGTGGACGCGCCCGAGCGTCGGGAATGGCGCCCCGACGGTGGCGAACGGTGTCGTCTACGTGGCCGAGCGGGACCGGGGTGTTGCCGCCTACCGCGCCACCACGGGCGCCGAGCTGTGGCGCCATCCCGGTGTGGCCGATGGCAGCGACCCGGTGGTGGCCAACGGGAAGCTGGTCGTTGGGCTGCGAGCTGGCGGCAACCAAGCCGAGCCCGCCAACCTCACCCTCTTCGAGCTCGCGAGCTGAGCGGCGCGGCCCCGCGTCGGTTGGTGTGAGCAGGGTCGTCGTTTCCTCATCGGCGCAT
>CAZTVJ010000170.1:0-2092 GCA_964616935.1 uncultured Acidimicrobiales bacterium
GCGCGGGTGTGGTGGCATCGAGCGGGATCGTGGGAGCGGTCATGCGAGGCTCCCGGCGGGATCGGCGGGGAGATCATCCGCGGTGTCGGTGTCGGTGTCGGTGTCGGTGTCGGTGGCGTCCTGGGCGGCGTGACCGGTCAGGCTGAGGAAGACGTCGTCGAGCGTTGGTCGACGCAGGGCCACGTCGTCGATGCGAATGCCGGCGGCGTCCAGCTCGCGGATGACCTCGACGAGCACCGTCGACCCGCCGCGGGACGCCACGGTGAGGCGCTTGGCCTTGCGCTCGACCTTGGGCGACTCGTGGCAGCAGCCGGCAACCGCCGAGACCGCCGCGTCGAGCTGAGCCCGGTCGTGGATGATGACCTCCACGACCTCGCCGCCCACCTGGTCCTTCAGCTCGTCCGAGGTCCCCTCGGCGATCACCCTGCCGGCGTCGACCACGGCGATGCGGTCCGCGAGCTGGTCGGCTTCCTCGAGGTACTGCGTGGTGAGCAGGATGGTCGCACCGCCCTTCACCAGGGCTTCGATGACATCCCACATGTCCATCCGGCTGCGGGGGTCGAGACCGGTCGGCGGCTCGTCGAGGAACAGGAATCGGGGGCGGGCCACCAGCGCCGCCGCGAGGTCGAGCCGGCGGCGCATGCCGCCGGAGTAGGTCTTCACCGGGCGGTTGGCGGCGTCGGCCAACCGGAACTGCTGCAGCAGCTCGGCGGCACGAGCCTTCGCCACTCTCCCGCCCAGGTGGTAGAGCTGGCCGAAGATCTCCAGGTTCTCCCGGCCGCTCAAGTTCTCGTCGACGGCGGCGTACTGGCCCGAGAGCCCGATGATGCGCCGGAGGTCATCGGCCTGGGTGGCGACGTCGAACCCGCCGACGCTGGCCCGGCCCGAGTCCGGGCGCAGCAGCGTCGTCAGCACGCGAACGGTCGTGGTCTTGCCGGCACCGTTGGGGCCGAGGAGGCCGAGCACCGTGCCTTCCTCGACCGCCAGGTCGAGCCCATCCAGCGCCTTCACGTCGCCGTAGTGCTTCACCAGGCCTTCGGCGATGATCGCTGCTGCCATGCGTCCTCCTCGTCGGGCAAGTCACCCGAAGGAGTGACGCTACGGCCGGGTCGGAACGATCGCTACACGAGCCGATGATCTCGGCTGGCCGTGCCCATCGTCACCCGGCGAGCTCCAGCGCCGCTTGCGGCCGCGTGCCTGCTGCCCGAGACTTCGCCGGTGGACGACATCCTGCGCCGCTTCCTCGACGACGTCGAGCCGCTCGGGCCCGCCCCCGACGCCGACGTTCTCGCCTCGCTCGTGCGCGGTCTCGCGCTCGATGACGACTACTGGGCGGACCAGCTGCGGCGCGCCGAGGGCAGGAGCGTGGCGCTGCACCGACCCGACGAGGGCGTGCAGCTCGTCCTGGCTCGCCGCACGGACGGCACGATGAGCTACGTCCACTCCCACAACGTGTGGGTGGCGCTGACCGCCATCGCCGGCGTCGAGACCCATCGGCGCTACGACATCGAACGAGGCGAGGGCGACGAGGCGAACGCGGTCCTGGCCGAGGAACGCCGGCTGCGCGGCGGGACGGGTGATGTGGTCACACTCGTTCCACCCCTCGACGTGCACAGCCACGGACACGTGCGGGGCTCGGGTGACTGGCCGTACACGCTGATCGTGCTGGGTGACAACCAGTTCCGCTACCAGCGTGAGGAGTTCGACCTCCACGACGGTCGCCGGCGGGTCCTGCCACCGGGCGCCCGGGGCACCATCGACCTCCCCGAGCCGGTCGAGGACGGTTGATGGCCACCTACGTCGCGCTGCTCCGAGCGGTCAACGTGGGCGGGCGGCGTTCGGTGGCCATGGCCGACCTGCGCACGATCGTCACGGAGGCCGGTGGGCAGGACGTGCAGACGTACATCCAGAGCGGCAACGTCGTCTTCGATCACTCGAGCCGTTCGCCATCCACGCTCACGATCGAGCTCGAGGAGCGCATCGAGGCGGCCACGGGCTTCGCGGTCCCGGTCACGCTGCGGACCGCTTCCCAGATCGACAAGGTCGTGCAGGCCAACCCGTTCCCCGATGCACCGCCGGCCCAGCTGGCCGT
>CAZTVJ010000171.1:0-3598 GCA_964616935.1 uncultured Acidimicrobiales bacterium
GTCCGGGACGAGCGCGAGTGCGGCCCGTTCCCGCTCGTCGAGCCCGTCAAGGTCGAGGCCGAGGGGGCCGGCCGTCGCGACGCGCTCGGCCACAGTGGCGACGAGCTCAGCGACGACGCCCGGCGCCACCACCCAACGTCCGAGCGAGGGTGGGCGACGCTCTCCGGTCAGGGCTTCCAGCTCGTCGGTGTCCACCCAGCGCCGTTCGCCGATCACCCGGTCGACGCTGCGATCGGGGTGGGCCTTGGACGCCGGGAGCACCGGGGCGACATCCAGCACCTCGCCGCCGCCCACCGTCTCGGCTCGACCGCTCTCGCGCAGCACGAAGCGGTCGCCTGGCAGCAAGGGCAGCGCGACGCCGAGATGCAGCCGCACGAGCCCGCGGCCGCCGGATGGGATGGCCTCGGCCCCGAGGACCCGAACCTTGGCGGGCAGCTCGCCCGACCCGAGGTAGGCCACGTAGGCACCGCGGCGTGACACCTCGTGGTCGAGGGCATCGAGCACGGTCAGCGACGCGTCGAAGCGTCGGGTGGGTCGCCACTGGCTCGGGAGCACGACGGCATCCCCGCGAACCACCTCAGCGTGCTCGACGCCGTTGAGGTTGAGCGCGACGCGATGGCCCGGACCGATGGCGTCGTGCGGGCGGCCGAGGCTCTGGATCGCCCGCACGCGAGCAGGATGCGCCGCCGGGCCGACGAGCACCTGGTCGCCCACGGCGAGCCCACCACCGTCGAGGGTTCCTGTCACCACGGTGCCGGCCCCGCGGGCGGCGAAGACACGGTCGACCCAGAGCCGGGGCCGCTCTCGATCCGTGGCGGTCGGTGTGGCCACCAGCAAGCGGTCGAGCGCGAGCTGGAGCTCGTCGATGCCCTTGCCAGTGGTGGACGCCACCTCCACCACCTCCGCCCCGTCCAGGAACGAACCGGCCACGTGGTCGTCGAGGTCGAGGTGCGCGATCTCCAGCTCTTCCTCGTCGACGAGGTCCACCTTGGTGAGCGCCACGACGCCGTGGCGGATGCCGAGGAGCTCGAGGATGCGCAGGTGCTCCTCGGACTGCGGCTTCCACCCCTCGGTGGCGGCCACGACGAACAGGCACGCATCCACGGCGCCCACACCGGCCAGCATGTTCTTCAAGAACCGGACGTGGCCAGGCACGTCGACGAACGAGATGCCTCGCCCGCTGGGCAGCACCGCGTGGGCGAAGCCGAGGTCGATCGTGAGCCCGCGGCGCTTCTCCTCCTCGAACCGATCCGGGTCGGTTCCCGTGAGCGCCAGCACCAGCGAGGACTTGCCGTGGTCGACGTGCCCCGCCGTCGCGACGACGTGCACCTAGCGCCCTCGCGGCGAGCGTTGGGCGGGTTCGCGGGCGCATGACGCAGCGATGTCGCCCAACGCTCGGCGGAGGTGGGGGTCGTCGGCCGGGTCCACGGTGCGGAGGTCGACGATGGTGCGGCCATCGTGGACGCGGGCGATGATCGGCGGATCGGCGGAGCGGAGCGCTTCGAGGTGATCGCCGTCCACGGCGACGCCCGCCGAGGCGATGGTGGTGCCAGGTAGGGAGCCCGCACCGGGGAGGGCTTCGGTGTCCACCACGACGCCGATGGCGAGGGCCGCGGCGCGGTCACGCAGCTCGCCGACTGGTGTGGAGGCCATCCGCCAGAACGGGATGGCCATGCCGTCGCGGCGCAGGTAGGTGAGGGCGACGTCTTGCAGCGCGGCCAGCACGAGGCCGCCGGGTCGCAGCGCTCGGGCCAGTGGATGGGCGGCGCAGGCGGCGACGAGATCGGCCCGCCCGGCGATGATGCCGGCCTGCGGACCGCCGAGCAGCTTGTCGCCGCTGAACGTCACGAGCGCAGCCCCGTCCTCCAGTGTCTGTCGGGCTGCGGGCTCGCCGAGCAACCACGGCGGGGGACCGTCGGCCAGCCACGGGCAGGCGGCGTCCACCAGACCGGACCCGATGTCGACCACGACCGGCAGGCCGAGCGACACGAGGGCGCGGGTGGAGGCGGCCTCGGTGAAGCCCTCCACCCGGTAGTTCGACGGGTGCACCTTCAGCAGGAGCGCGACGTCGCCGCCGGACGCTCGCACGGCCCGCTCGTAGTCGCCCAGGCGAGTGCGGTTGGTCGTCCCGACGTCCACGAGGCGGGCCCCGGACTGCTCGACCACCTCGGGGACGCGGAAGCCGCCGCCGATCTCGACGCTCTCGCCCCGACTCACCAGCACCTCGCGACCCTGGGCCAGCGCGGCCACGACGAGCAGGACCGCCGCCGCGTTGTTGTTCACGACGAGCGCATCCTCGGCGCCGCAGAGGCGGGCGAGCAGACGGCCGGCGTGGGCGTGACGTGAACCACGGCGCCCGGTGGCCAGGTCCAGCTCGAGGTTGGTGGACGCGGCCGGCTGGTTCCAGGCGAGCGGGGCGCGACCGAGGTTCGTGTGCAGCAGCACGCCCGTCGCGTTGACCACCGGCTGGAGCAAGGCCCGGCGGAGGTCCTCGGCCACTGCCCGGGCGGTGCCCGGTTCCCCTGCCGCGATCGCTGCTCGAGCGGCGTCCACCAGGAGTGGATGGGGGAGCCCGACGTCGGCGATCGAGCGGGCCAGCGTGTCGACCGACGGCGGGCGCATCGACGTCGACGGTAGCGGCCGGGCCCGTCCGAACCAGCGGTCGCCGCCGGTAGGGTGATCCGATGACCGTGCTGGTCGCCCTGCTTGCCGCCCTGCTGGCGGAGATCGTCGTCGCTGTCTGGGTGGCCCAGGCGATCGGCTTCGGCTGGATGGCACTGGCACTGGTGGGTCTCACGGCACTCGGCGTGTACCTCCTGCCGAGAGTGGGATCGCAGGGCATCCGACGAGTCCGCCAGGCCGTAGCCAACGGCGAGCAGCCGGGGCGAGAGCTCGTGAACGGCGGGCTCCTGATGGTGGCCGCGGTGCTGCTCATCATCCCCGGGTTCGTCACCGGGGCGATGGGTCTCGTCCTGCTCGTACCGCCGGTCCGTCACGTCGTGGCGGGGTGGTGGGGGCGCCGGATGGGTACCAAGGTGCAGGTCATCCAGGCCTCCTATGGAGGCAGCGTGATCGACACCTCGGCCTCCGACGGGCCGCCATCGCAGCGGCCCGAGCTCGACGCTCCGTGAGCAGGCCGGCGCCGGAGGGGTTCGATCCCCATGCCGTGCCCGTGCGCGACGCGGCAACGGTCATGCTCGTGCGGGACACGGCGGACGGCTTGGAGGTGTTCATGCTGCGGCGCACCCTGGCCGCGGTGTTCGCCGGCGGGCTGTACGTGTTCCCCGGTGGGGCGGTGGACGAGGCCGACCGCCACGGCGACGTCGAGCCCGTGTGCGTCGGCCGCACCGACGCCGAGGCCAGTGCGGTGCTGGGACTGGTGGCCGGTGGGCTCGCCTACTGGGTGGCGGCCATCCGCGAGTGCTTCGAGGAGGCCGGTGTGCTGCTCGCGGTCGATCGTCTCGGCGACGTCGTGCGCTTCGACGACCCTGACGTGGAGGCTCGCTGCGCCGGCCACCGTCGTGGCGTCCACACCGGGACGGCGCGTCTGGTGGACGTGTGCGCCGACGAGGGGCTCCGCCTCGACGTCGGCGGCATC
>CAZTVJ010000172.1:0-5762 GCA_964616935.1 uncultured Acidimicrobiales bacterium
AAGGACTGCGTCGGCACCTCCCGCACCAGCGAGTCCAAGGTCTGGTACACGGTGGCTGATGGGGTGCTGAGCGACGTCTCGTACCCGACCATCGACAACACGAACGTCAAGACCCTCCAGTACATCGTCACCGACGGCAGCACCTTCACCGACCTCCAGGAACGGGACATGACGTCAACGGCCACGGCCCTCGACGCCGGCGGCATGGTGTGCCGGGTGACGAGCACGGCCAAGAGCGGCGCCTACCGGCTCGTGACCGACTACATCACCGACCCGGGACGGAACACCGTGGTGATGAGCACGCAGCTGACGCCCGTGCGCGCCGGCCGGTACCAGGTGTACGTGCGTTTCGACGCCACGGTGAACGGCAACGGCGGCGGCGGCCCGGGCAACGGGGGCGCCGACCAGGCGGTGACGGACTCCTCGACCGGCCGCCCGATCGCCGTGTCGTACGACACCGTGACCACCACGAACGCGGCCAACCGCGACTACGCCCAGCCCGTGTTCGCGGCCCTCGACGGGCCGTTCGCGAAGGTGACGAGCGGGTTCGTGGGCACCGACAGCGACGGCCTGAGGCAGCTCGACGCCTCCCGCTCGCTCACCACGACCTACGACTCGGCCAGCAACGGCAACGTCGTCCAGACCGCCCAGCTCGACCTCGGTCAGGCGAGCGGTGGCGCCGGCAAGGCGGTCCTGGCGCTCGGTTTCGGGGCCACGCAGGCCGAGGCCGTCGGCGCGGCAGTCGGGTCGCGCGGCGTGCAGTTCAAGCAGCTCCAGAGGGCGTACGAGCGGGGCTGGCAGGCCTACAACGCCGGCCTGAAGGCGCCCCCGAGGGCGCTGCCCGGTGTCTCGAACCGACGCATGACCGAGCTGGTCGCCGCCTACTACCTGAACGCCAACGTCATCAAGGCCAGCGAGGACAAGACGTTCCCGGGGGCCATCGTCGCCGGGCTGGCGTCGCCCTGGGGCCAGGCCGTGTCGGCCGGAGATCCGAACAACACGTACTTCGGCTCGTACCGCGAGGTGTTCGCCCGCGACTTGTACCAGGCCTGGACGGGGCTGGTCGCGGCGGGGGATCTCGCCACTGCCCGCGCCGCCACGCTGTTCCTCTTCGAACGCCAGCAGCTGCCCGACGGCTCCATGCCCCGCAACAGCCTGGTGAACGGCAAGCTCGCGCCCGACTCGTTTGGGGTGCAGCTCGACGAGACCGCGTTCCCGATCGTCATGGCCGCCCAGCTCGGGCTGAAGGACGCCTCGCTCTACACCAACCACATCAGGCCGGCGGCGAACTTCGTCGCCTCCCGCGGACCTGCGTTCGGCGTGGAGCGCTGGGAGGAGCAGTCGGGCTACTCGCCGTCGACGATCGCGGCCGAGATCGCCGGGCTGCTGGCGGCGGCCGACCTGGCCGACGCGAACGGCGACGCCGTGTCGGCTCGGGTCTGGCGTGGCGTGGCCGACGACTTCCAGCGCTCGGTCAAGGGCTGGACGGTCACGACGAACGGCTCGTCCGCCGCTCATCCGTACTTCATCCGCCTGTCCAAGACGGGTGATCCCAACGCGGCGATCTCTTACAACGTCGGCAACGGCGGCCCGACTCTCGACCAGCGCGACGTGATCGACGCCGGCTTCCTCGAGCTCACGCGCCTCGGCATCCTGCCGGCGTCCGATGTCGACGTGATCCGGTCGCTGCCGGTCGTCGACGCCACCATCAAGTCCGACACGGCCAGCGGCCCGGGATGGCGCCGCTACAACGGCGACGGCTACGGCGACCGCTCCAGCGACGGCCGCCCGTGGGCGCCGTCGGGACAGGGCACCGGGCACGTGTGGCCGGTGCTCGGCGCCGAGCGAGCCGAGCAGGCGCTCCAGACGGAGGATGCCCCGACGGCGATCGCCCTTCTCGACGGCATGGTCAAGTTCTCCTCCGGCGTCGGGCTCATCCCGGAGCAGGACTGGAGGTTCCCTGACCTGGCCGCGTCGCCCTACGGCACCGACCCCACGGTCGCATCGATCGGCTTCGTCAACGGCAAGGCGGCCGGTTCGGCCGCGCCGCTCACTTGGTCGGCGGGCGCCTTCGTACGGCTGTTCGCCGACATCGCGGCCGGGCGGCTGGTCTCCCAGCCCACCAACACCGTCGCCCGCTACATCACGAACACCCAGGACCAGACGGCCCTCACCGTCACCAGCCCCGCCGACTTGTCGGCGGTCACGGGCACGGTCACCGTGGCCGGCACGAGCGTCCCCGGCAACCGCATCGACGTGCTCGCCACCAACACTGACGGCGACTTCACGACCACCGCGGCATCGGGCACGGCCGGCGCGAGTGGGAGCTTCTCGTTCACCATCCCGGTCACTGCGGGGACCACCGCAGTGAACATCGTGGCGACGAGCCCCAGCGGGGCCACCGCCCACGTCCTGCGCACCGTCGTCTACGACTTCGTGCCCGGCACGCTGCTGATCGACGTGGCCGACCCCGACAACGACGACAACGGCCCGGGCAACTACGCCTACCCGACGTCGGACAACTTCAAGCCGGGTGCGTTCGATCTCCAGCGCTTCCAGGTGTACGACGACGGCTCGAACGTCGTGTTCCGGGTGCAGACCCGCAACCTCAGCCCGACCTTCGGGAGCGCGCTCGGTGCCCAGCTCGTCGACGTGTACGTGCACGACCCGGGCGCAGCGACGACCTCGACGGCTGCGTCGTTCCCGCAGCGCAACTACGCCATCGCCGCCGGATCGGCCTGGAGCCGCCTGGTCGAGGTCCAGGGCTTCGGCCAGCGCTACATCGACGCCAACGGGACCACGCTCGGGACAGTGAACATCCGGGCCAACCCGGTGTCGCGCTTCATCACCTTCAGCGTCCCGAAGGCGACCCTCGGACAGCCGGCGAGCGGATGGGGCTTCACGGTCGTGCTGACCGGCCAGGACGGGTTCAGCCCGGACCAGGCGAGGGGCTTCCAGCCGACGCCTCAGGACTTCCAGTTCGGGGTGTGCGCCGCGCCGAGCGCCGATCCGCGCTGCACGTTCGCGCCCAACCTCGTCCCCAAGGCAGTCGACATCATCACGCCAGCGGGCGTGTCGCAGTCGACCGAGCTCGACTACACGCTCGGACCGGTGGTCATCAACGGCATCACGATCCCGTAGGTTGCGGGGGCATTGGACCTTGGCGTAGCGCAGCACGAGCGGACGCCCGCCGTGGCGTCCGGCCTCGTACAGCATCGCCGCGCCCAGCACCGAGCCCAGGGTTGAGGCCACCAGCGCGACGACGAAGTGCATCGATCCCTGCTCGACGAGGAACCCGGCCCGGCGCAGCACGAGCTCCGAGGGATCGGCGGGAAGACGTTCTCGAGGAACATCACGAGCACCAGGACGATCGCCCCGCCGCTCTCGACCGCCTGGGTCGCCCATCCGGTCAGCGCGAGCACCGTCGTCCCTTCCTCGGGGTGGGTCGTTGTCACTCGGCCTGCTCCCGGTCTCGTGGTGGGGCGCCCGCGAGGAAGGGTCCGCCGGCCCAGAAGGGATAGGAGCGTCTCTCGTCAGGGGCTCGACCCAGCACCAGATTCCTTCATTTTCGGTGAGGTGATCGCCCAATCGGTCAGGGTGACGGCTGCGCACGTCGCCGGACGACCGCCGCCGCGGCGGCGAGGAAGGCGGCGGGGACGGACGACGGTGTGCACCCGGGAGAGCTCGGTGTTGATGTCGTGTGCCCACGTTTTCGGGCTCGTCAGCCGAAGAACGGGCCGTGGGAGCCGCGCTCGACCGTGCTGCGGCGGACGAGATCGTGCGCCGCGTAATGGCCCGACGACGGCCGCACGGGCACGTTGCTCGGCAGCGTCGATGAGCCGTTGGTCGAGACCTGGCGACGACACCCCGACCACATCCGCACCGGATGGCACCACGTCCAACGACTCCAGGCCGAGATGAACGACGCCCGCGCCGCCCGACTCGCCCACCTCGGATTCACCCACGGCGAAGCCGAGACCCTCTCGTCGCTTCACACCCGCACTTCATGTAGTCCTGGCTCGGCGTACAACGCGCCCATGGTCCCCGCTCGCCGGCCGGGCTGCATGCACGCCCGGCCTGCTGGGCGCGCTGTTCCACCGACTTCGACGCTCACTCCGGACCGATCTCGACCTGGTCGTTCACCCAGAGCTCCCCTCCTGGTCGCCACCGGTGGAGGTCGTCTACCGATTGTTCCTCCGGATCCCGCGTTGGGACCGCACCGTGAAGGAGAACACCATGAAGGGATACGTCGCGCAGCGACGAGGCCGGTACTACGCAGTCGTCTACCAGGGCCGCGACCCGGTGACCGGCAAGGAGCGCCGCAGGCTGGCACCCGGCCGGCACCGACCGTGCCGACGCAGAGCAGCTGGCCGCCAAGCTGGCCGCCATGGAGAACAGCCGATCCGACGCGACGCGGTCGCTGACCTTCGGCGCCTACCTGACCGCCCAGTGGCTGCCGGCCAAGAAGCGGCACCTCGCCACCAGCACCTACCGGGGTTACGAGCGCACCGTGCAGCGCCACATCCTCCCGACCGTCGGACGCATCCGGCTCCGGCGGCTGCGCTACCAACACATCGAAGCCCTCTACGACGCGCTGCTGCACCCCGTCGTCGGCCGCGCCCTGGCACCCAAGACCGTCTACTCGGTCCACCTGATCATCCGAGGTGCCCTGGCCGACGCGGCCCGTCGCGGGCTGGTCTCCCGCAACGTCGCCCTCGTGGCCCGCGCCCCCCGACAGCGGGCCCTCCAAACGGACCGAAGGCATCTCGCTGACCGACGACCAGCTCCGCCAGCTGCTGCGCACCGCCGCCGGCCACCGGTTCTTCCCCATCTACTGGCTGACCGCCATGACCGGGATGCGCCGCAACGAAGTCCTCGGCCTCAAGTGGCCCGACATCGACATCCACAAGCAGCGCCTCCACCTCAACCGCGGGCTCGTCGCCGTCGGCTACGAAGTCCACCAGACCCGAGGCAAGACCAAGACCGCTCGTCGCACCATCGACCTCGACCAGACCACCCTCGCAGTCCTCGAAGGCTGGCGGGCCTACCAGACAGCCGAGTTCGCGGCCGTCGGCATCGACAACACCCAGAACTGGGTGTTCACCGACGGCGACGGCGAACCCGTCCATCCCCACGCCGTCTACGAAGCCTTCCGCCGCATCGTCCACCACGCCGACATCCCGACCGTCCGCTTCCACGACCTCCGCCACACCCACGGGAGCCTGCTCCTCAAGGAAGGCACCCCGATCAAGGTGGTCAGCGAGCGACTCGGCCACGCCAACATCGCCTTCACCATGCAGACCTACCAGCACCTCCTACCCGGCATGCAAGCCGACGCCGCCCGCACAACCGAACGGCTCGCCCGACCTGTTCCACCGCTCACATCCAACACGGTGGAACGCCGGCGGAACACCCGGAGGAAGACCGCGTAATCCGGAGGAACACCCCGACAACGACGAAGGCCCAAGTCCCTGACCTGGGCCTTCGTCGTCAGATTGGTGGCGGGGGCAGGATTTGAACCTGCGACCTTCGGGTTATGAGCCGTAAAACGGTGCTGTCACCTTGTGATGCCCTGTGCCGCCTAGTGCCATCTAGCAGGTCTTTCGCGATTTCGAAATGTCACCTGGTGGCTGTGGATAACGCCCTGTGTCACCTGGTCCGTTAGAAGTTCCGTTAGAAGTTCTGCTCAGAGGGCCGATCTGTCTGCTGCAGGCAGATCGACGATCCAGACAGATCGCGCGCCCGTCACTCGCCGTCGTCGT
>CAZTVJ010000173.1:0-2509 GCA_964616935.1 uncultured Acidimicrobiales bacterium
CAGGTCGAGCGCGAGGTCCGCCGTCCCCGCTCCCGCGAAGCTGCCGATGATGCGTTCGGCGATGGCCGGCGCCTGCGCATCGATCCGTGAGGCGCACGCGGTCAGCACGGGCAGCTCGTCACGCAGATCGCGCCCGAAGCCCTCCCGCCCGTACCGCCAGAGCTTCGAACGGGTCTCGTAGTTGGCGTCGTCCATGAACACCGACGTGACGTCGTCGTAGCGCGTGATCCAGAATGCGTTGCCGATCCAGTCCCGGTAACAGGGGTAGTCCTCGCGCAGGATGGCGAGGGTGGGGTACGGATCACGGACGAACGCCGGCGACATGAGCTGGCGCGGCGTGATCTTCGCGGTCGACTGGCCAACTCGCTCGCGCTGGAACACCTCGTAGGTCCGGTAGCCGATGGCGCTCGCGGCGGGGGTGGCCGGCCCGGTGGCCCGGCTCGTCGTGGTCATGGTCCGCGGCTACACGACGTCGAGATCGAGCCAGAGCTCACGGATGGAGCCGAGGCCGATGGGGGCGAGCGAGACGCCGTCGATGTCCTTCGGCATGCGCTCCACGTTGATGCGCGGGTTCGTCATGTGGCGCAGCAGGACCTTCGAGCCGATCACGGACTCCTGGTGGGAGATCCAGGCACCCGGGCACAGGTGCGGGCCGGCCCCGAATGCCATGTGGCTGCAGCGGCCCTCCTTGTTGTACCCGCTGCGCAGGAGCTTGCCGGAGTACAGGTCGGCCCGGTGGATGTCGAACCGTTCGGGGTCGTGGAAGACCCGCTCGTCGTGGTTCGCCGACACGTCGACCATGTTGATCAGCGAGCCGGCCGGGATGTGCACCCTGTGCAGCTCGACGTCGAAGGTGTTGTGGCGCGGCTGACCGCCGATGGAGGTGGAGTGGCGCAGCGTCTCGTGGAACGCCGCGTCCCACAGCGCCGGATCGTTGCGGACCGCCTCGAACTGCTCCGGGTGCTGCAGGAGCAGGTACCACATGTTCAAGATGGCGCCGCGAGTGGTCTCACCGCCGCCGCCGACCACGAGCGCGATGTTCGAGGTGATCTCCTCGGTGGAGAGGTGGTCGCCGTCGACCCTGGCCTCGCACAGCTCGGAGATGATGTCCATGCCGATCGGGTCGCCGGCACCGTCGTAGAGGTAGGTGGGGCGCTCCCGGCGCTCGGCCACGAGACCCTCGACGTAGTCCTCCAGGTCCTGGCGGGCCTCCAGGCCCTGCTGGTGGGTGGCCGAGCCGCCGAGGCCCAGCATCATGGAGCTGTACCAGTAGAAGAACGACTCCCGCGCCTCGTCGGGGAAACCGAGCACCTGGCACACGACCCGGATGGGGAACTCGTTGGCGAAGGCCTTGGCCAGCTCGATGGTGCGGACGCCCCTGGCCTCGTCGAGCAGCACGCCCCGTTCGGGCGCTGGCTGCGACCAGGCCGAGATCATCTCCTCGGCCAGCCGCTCGATGAACGGCATCCGCTTCTCGAGTGCCAGCCCCACGAGGTGGCGGCCGTAGAGGTTGCGCCGCCGGCGGTGCTCGACCCCGCTGAGCTCCAGCTGCGTGTTGCCCAGCACCCCGTTGGACGAGCCCTTCGGGATGGTGTTGAAGCCGAGGTCGTCGAAGTAGCAGGTGGTGATGTCCTCGTAGCGGGTGACGTAGTAGCAATTGTGCAGCTGGTCGAAGTACGCCGGGTAGTGATCTCGCAGGATGCGGTAGTACGGGTAGGGGTTGCGGGCGAACTCGGGCGTGTCGAAGATGCGCGGGTCCAGCAGGGGCGTGCCGTCGGGCGCGTGACCCATGTCGACGGCCTGGCCCAGCGGCATCAGCGGGTAGGCGGACGGCGGCGCGCCGGTGTCCTCCCCGGCGCGGTCCACGAGGTCGAACGCCTCCGCCAGGACGCTCCGGAACGCCTCCGTGGTGGTCATGTGATGTCCCCCTTGACGACGCGGCCGACTATAACGAGTGGCCTCGCCAAAGCCGAAGGGGGCCGCTCGTGCCGGTGTACGTGATCACCGATCCGTGCCTGGATGTGAAGGACAAGTCCTGCATCGAGGTGTGCCCGGTGGACTGCATCCACACCCACGACGAGGACCGCATCTGCTACATCGACCCTGACGAGTGCACCGGCTGCAACGCCTGCCTGCCGGCCTGCCCGGTCGGGGCGATCTTCACCGCCGAGGACATCCCTTCCGACGCGCGCCCCTTCGTCGGCGTGAACGCACTGTGGTTCCAGGACCGGGCCGCAGCGCGGTCGCAGGTTGCGGAGCTGGCGGCGCGCTGACCCTCTGTCGCCGGCTAGCCGGCGACGTCGATCAAGATCTTGCCGACGTTGGCGTCGGCCTCCATGTGGCGGTGCGCGTCGGCGATGGCGGACAGCGGGTAGCGCGAGTCGATCACCGGCCGCAGCGCTCCCGTGTCGAACAGCGGCACCACCTCTCGTGAGAACCGGCGGCTGACGGCGATCTTCTCCTCGAGGGGTCGGCCGCGGAGGACCGTGCCGACGAGGTGGATCCGCTT
>CAZTVJ010000174.1:0-5488 GCA_964616935.1 uncultured Acidimicrobiales bacterium
TGAACAGGCCAACGAGACCGGCGGTGGTCAGCAAGCCCGTGGTCATGATCGACGCATCGCGTGGCCGCGGCTTGCGGTTCATGAGGCCAGCCGCCTCCTGGTCCATGCCCAACGTGACGCCGAGCGGCGCGTTGACCAGGAAGTTGATGTAGAGGATCTGCGAGGGCGAGAACGGCTGCCCGGCAGCGATGTTGAGGATGCTGGCCCCGAGGAACGTGATGATGTACGCCACGAGCTCGATGATCACGAAGCGGATGAACTTGTTGAGGTTGTCGTAGACCTTCCGGCCGCCCCTGACAGCGCGCACGATGGTGGCGTAGTTGTCGTCGGCGAGGATCATGCGGCTGGCGTTCTTGGCGACCTGCGTGCCGGTGCCCATGGCAATCCCGATGTCGGCCGCCTTGACCGCCGGTGCGTCGTTCACGCCATCGCCAGCCATGGCGACGACGTCACCCTTCTCCTTGAGGGTCTGGACGAGCAGCACCTTGTGCTCGGGGGCGACCCGCCCGACCACGCCGATGTCGTCGATGCGGGCGAGCCGCTCCTCGTCGCTGAGCGCGGCGAACTCGGTCCCGAGCATGGCCTCACCCGGGATGCCGAGCTGCTTTGCGATGGCTGCCCCGGTGATCACGTCGTCGCCGGTGACCATGCGCACCCGGATGCCGGCCGCTTGGGCGTCGTGGACAGCCGCCAGCGACGCCTCGCGGGGAGGGTCGACCATGGCGACGATCGACGCCATCTCAAGATCGGTGACGTAGCCGAGGAGGTCGCCGTCGATGTCGAACGTTGCGGGATCGAGGTCGCGGAAGGCCGACGCCATCACCCTTTGCCCCTGACCCTCCATGCGGGCGACGGCATCCTCGGCCCGCTTCTTCAGGCTCTCGTCCCACGCCACGCTGGCGCCGGCGGAGAGGGCGGTCGCGGTGCGGCTCATCACGGCCGGAGCCGCTCCCTTGACGAAGCAGCGGACCACGTCGTTTCCCGACGCGTCGGTGGTCGAGTTGAAGGTCGCCATCAGCTTGTAGGTGGGGTCGAACGGCAGTGTGGCCAGACGCGGGAACTTCTCCCGACTGGCTTCGATGTCAAGCCCTGCTTTGTGTGCCAGGACGAGCAGGGCGCCTTCGGTCGGGTCACCGACGACCTTGCCGTTCACGAGCTTGGCGTCGCTGGCGATGATGAACGGGATGACGGCGTCGTCGATGGAGGCGGAGGTCCCCGCGGCGTGCCGTACCTTGCCCTCGAGCTCGTAACCGATCCCGGAGATCGTGTACCGGTCGACGGGGTCGACGAGCTCGACAGCGGTCATCTGGTTCATGGTCAGCGTGCCGGTCTTGTCCGAGTTGATCGCCGAGGTCGATCCGAGCGTCTCCACCGACGCGAGGTCCTTGACGATGGCGTTCTGGCCGGCCAGCTCCTTGGCCCCGCCCGAGAGGATCACCTGCAACACGGTCGGCAGCGCCGTGGGAATCGCGGCGATGGCAAGAGCGATGGCGGTGATGAACAACGTGTCGGCCGATTCGCCTCTCGACAGGCCGAGGCTGAACATCACGATCATCGTCGCCAACGCCGCGCCACCGATCCACAGGGTCATCGTGTTCAGCTGCTTCGTCAGCGGCGTCAGTTCCTTGGCCGACCCGGCGAGCATGCCGGCGATCTTGCCGACCTGCGCGTCGGCTCCCCGGGCCGTCACGACCATGGTGCCGCTGCCGTGGGTCACCGGGGTGTTCATGAACGCCATGTTCTTCTGATCACCCGGGCCGACGTCAGCGTCAGCGAGCGTGGTCGCCTCCTTCGATGCCGGGGTGCTCTCCCCGGTGAGGGCGGACTCGTCGATGCTCAGAGCGCTGGCGGCGATGATCCGACCATCGGCGGCCACGTTGTCGCCGGCGGTGATCAGCACGATGTCGCCGAGGACGACTTCCTCGACCGGGATCGCCGACTCGACCCCGTCGCGGCGCACCCGCGCCGTCTGCTTGGTGAGAGACTTGAGGGCGTTCATGGCGCTCTCGGCCTTGCCCTCCTGGCGGAGCCCGACGACGGCGTTGAACACCGTCAGCAACAACAGCACGGCGCCTGTGCTCCACTCGCCGATGGCGAGCGACAGGCCGCCAGCGATGAGCAGGATGATCTGCATGTACGCCGCGTACTGGTCGAGGAAGCGCCGCCAGCCCGGGACGGTCTTCTCGGCGGGGAGGGCGTTGAGCCCGTCCGTCTGCAGTCGCTGGGTGACCGTCGCCGCGGCCAGGCCACTGGCGGGGTCGACGCCCAGCCGTTCGGCGACCTCGTCGGGGGTAAGCGCGTACCACCGCTCTGAGCCAACCGCGGTTCCCGCCGGGACCTGTGCCGTGTCTGTCACGATCGCTCAGAACCTCTCCGTGATGAAGTGCAGCGGGAGGTCCGGCTCGACGTAGTCGCCGGCCGTCTGCCGCTTCGGCAGCTTCACCGCCGGGAGCTCGAGCGGCGCATAGGGGACGCGGCTGAGCAGGTGGGAGATGATGTTCAGCCGGCCCCGCTTCTTGTCCTCGTTGTTGGCGATGAACCAAGGGGCCCACGAGGTGTCGGTGGCCGCGAGCATGGCGTCGCGGGCCCGGGAGTAGTCGTACCAGCGGCCGTACGACTTCAGGTCCATGTCGGAGAGCTTCCAGACCTTGCGCGGGTCGTCGATCCGGCTCTCGAGTCGACGGGTCTGCTCGTCGGGGCTGACCTCGAGCCAGTACTTGATGAGGATGATGCCGGAGTCGACGATCGCCCGCTCGGTCTCGGGCACCAGGCTGAGGAACCGCGCTGACTGCTCGGGGGTGCAGAAACCCATGACCGGCTCGACGCCGGCGCGGTTGTACCAACTGCGATCGAAGATCACGACCTCGCCGGCCGCCGGGAAGTGGCTGATGTAGCGCTGGAGGTACATCTGCGACTTCTCACGCTCGGTCGGGGCGGGAAGGGCGACGTGACGGAACACCCTCGGGTTCGTCCGTTCCGTGATCCGCCGGATCGTGCCGCCCTTGCCAGCGGTGTCGCGCCCCTCGAACACGACCATGACCTTGGCCCCGGAGCCCGTGACCCACTGCTGCATGGCCACCAGCTCACCCTGGAGGCGCCGCATCTCGACCTCGTAGTCCTTCTTCTTCATCTTGGGCCGAGCCGCGCTGGCGGCATCGAGCTCCTCGATGCCCGACGGCGGCAGGGCCGACTCGGGCCGCGCCGACGCCTTGGACTTCTCGTCCTTCTCGGCCTTCTTCTTCGACTTCTTGCTCATCGTTCGACATTCCCTTCGGGAGCGAGTGCGTACCAGATGCGCTGCTCGCGGCGGAGTTGGGTTCGGGTTTCCCGCTCGGCGAGGAGGAGCCGGTAGGTCTGGACCTTGGCGTCGCTGGTCCGCTCGTGGCGTGAGCGCAGCACCTCGCCGATGTAGTCGGTGGACGCCCACGGGTAGTCGCTCGAGATGGCGCGCTGGATGTGCACGAGCGCGGGCTCGGTCGCGGTCCCGCCGTTGTGCATCGGGTTGGACCGGGCTGGGGTTGGTGCCTGCATGGTCGGGGTCAACGGCGGTCGCGGCCGTCGCCACGGTCGTCTTGGCGGTCGTCCCGCCGGTCGCGGCGTCGACCGACGCCGTGGGCGACGACAGCGGCGGTGCCGACGGTTGCCGCGGTGCGGGCGACGGGGGCGCCGATGGCACGTTCGCTGCGCTGCTCCATGATTGTCCTCTCCTGATGACCACGGGCCAACGGCCGAAGGTGCAGCCAGCGCCGGCACCTGTTTGTACGACTGTATACATTTGGCGCGGGACGGGGCTGGACCGCCTAGGGCATTTGGTCCCGACTTCCAAGACGGGCGCTCAGCCCGTCCGCGTCGGGGGGTCCGGCGGCGACGGCCAAGGCGTCGCCCCCAGGCGACGCGCGGAGCGAACCAGCTCGTCGCGGAGCGTCTCGAGCGGCACGGACTCGAGCTCTCCGGCAGCGATGAGGTAGTCCTCGAAGATCCGCCATCCCAGCGCGGCAGCCACGATCTGCGCGGCACGCAGGCGAGCCGGAACCGGGTCGAGCCCGTAGCCTTCGCGGAGGGTCTCGGCCATCGCGAGCACCGGATTGAAGCCTTCGGCACCGACCAAGGATCGGCCCCCGATCATGAGTGCGCTCGCCACGCGCACCCACTTGCCCATGACCGTGTCGGTCTCGAAACCCTGCATCTCCAGCGGGTGAGCCAACACCGCAGCGGCGAGCTGCTCGGAGAGGTCGTCGAACACCGCGAGCACCAGTTCGTCGCGAGTCCCGATGTACCGCCTGATCAGTGAGAGGTGAACGTCGGCCTCGGCGGCGATGTCCCGCAACGACACGCGGTCGATGCCCCGCTCAGCGAACAGCGACGCTGCAGCATCGAGCAGCGCGCGGCGGACCTCCTCCGGGCCCGACGGGGCCCCGCCGGGGCGCCGGGGTCCTGGCCGTCGAAGCCCTTGACGTTCCGACACGTTCACATCACGACCATACGGTTGACGACCCACGGGCGCGCTCGACCGCTGCCGACGTGATGATCGGTTGCTCGAGGAACCCTGCACAGACCTCCATCTCTCGTGCCAACACGGGCTTCAACACGTCGTACAGCGCGGGCTCCCACTGGTTGTTCTCGACGCCGATGAATTCGTAGAACGTCTCGAAGCGGTCAGGCGTTCTTCGCCCGGATGCGCCACACCCGCACCTGGGTCCGGGCCGACCGCGTCGGTGACCTCGGCGACCGCAAACGGTGCGCTCCGCGACATCGTTCTCGGCTCGTCGGCGTCGAACTCGGGGCCGCGAGATCAATCGTGTCGGAAGGGGGCCTGGCACCCTAACCCCACGGGCCATTCGCCCATCTGAGTACGTGGTGGCCTCGTGAGGCCAGGGGCACCGACCGTTGGAACTCGCCGACGCTCGGCGCCCGCCACGGAACATCACCGTTCTCTGCGATGAACATGCGAGCGACGCTCTGGGCTGCTCTCGACGGCGACTCCCGGGCGATCCATGCGTGGTGTTCGTCGACCTTGTCGAGCGGCACTACTCCGGCGGCAGAGCGGTCTGGGCCAAGAACTCGTCCTTCGACAGTGGTCCGGTCGACGGCAGGTTGTTGACACGCTCGATCGACTGCTCCAGGTATGCCCGGAACGTCGGATCCGCGAGCGCGTTCTGTGCCCCCGCCCACGACCGATCGAGGTCACCCTGCAATGCCTGTTCCTCGGGAGTCAGATCCTCGTGGCGCAGCGACATAAGCACCGTTCTTCTCAGTCGATGGCTGACTGCCATCGTACCGGCACGGCTGGACCCGGCAAGGGACGGGCCCTGCCCGGGAGGTCGAGCGGCGGGTATTCGGAAACTCGATCGGCCCGTTCAGCCCCGATCCGGCAGCGCCGGGTACTCGTCGGATTCATCAACGAATACCAACCCGCCGTCTGACCGGCGGCGCAACCAGAATCCCCAGGGGCTCGTTCAACCGGCTTCGTGGCGCCCCGCCCCGGCCG
>CAZTVJ010000175.1:0-4151 GCA_964616935.1 uncultured Acidimicrobiales bacterium
CACCTTGCGGGGCACGAAGTTGCACACGACGAAGCCGCTGCCTTCGAACACCTGGTGGACGGGCGGTGGTTGGTGCACCCTGCCGGTGATCGGCTCGAAGTCGTGGATGGAGAAGGCGTACGGGTAGAGACAGCCGTCCCAGCCGACCACGTCGAAGGGATGCTCGGCGCTCGTGTGCACCGTGCCGGCCACGCCTCCCGGCCCGCTCCCGCGGTGCTTCACGTACACCTCGACGTCGCTGCCCTCGGCCAGCAAGGGTGCCATCGGGGCCCGCAGGTCGCGCTCGCAGTAGGGCGCGTGCTCGAGGAACTGGCCGCCGCTCGACAAGTACCGCTTCGGCGGCGTGATGTGCGTCGCCGCTTCGATGCAGTAGGCGCGCAGTGGCTCGTCTCCCTGTGGCAGCCAGCGATGCGTGGTGCTGCGCGGCACGACCACGTAGTCGCCGGCACCGACATCGAGCGCGCCGAACGAGGTCTCCAGCCGAGCCGTCCCCGACTCGACGTACACGCACTCGTCCCCCACCGCGTTGCGGTAGAAGGGCGACGGCACACCCGCGACCACGTAGGAGATCCACACGTCCGCGTTGGCCAGCACCAGGCGCCGGCCGGTCACGGCGTCCACTGGTGCAGCGTCGGCGGGGAAGAGCTGATGGAGGCGAAGGTGGCGAGGCAGCAGCGGTTCGTTCGCGGTCGTGCGCTGGTCGGGCAGCACCCAGGGCCGGGCGGCGACGATGGCCGACGGGATGTTGCGGTGGTAGAGCAGCGCCGAGTCGGACGAGAAGCCCTCCGCCCCCATCAGCTCCTCGTAGTAGAGGCCGCCGTCGGGGCGCCGGTGCTGGGTGTGGCGCTTGGGCGGGATGTCACCCGTCTGGCGGTAGAAGGCCATCGACGTTCCTCCGAGATCTCGTCCGCACCCCAGTGTGTCGTCTCCGGCTCCGTCGCGCGTGTCCCCTGGGTAGGGTCGAAGCATGGCGACGTCGTCACGGGGCCTCGATCGGCGAGCGGTCGGCCGTCCGAAGGGCGGCGACGCTGACGTGACGCGTGCCCGCCTGCTGGCTGCGGCACGTGAGCTGTTCGAGCGGCACGGCTACGAGGCGACCAGCGTGGCCGAGATCTGCCGTGCGGCCGACGTGACCCACCCCGCGCTCTACCACCACTTCGAGAGCAAGGCCGGCATCTATGTCGCCGTCGTGAAGGAGGTCGGGGCGTTCGTCGCCGCCACCTATGACGACTCGATCCGCGGCCTCCCGCGCCTGCGCGACCGCTTCCCGGCCGTCCTGCGCGTCTCCATCGAGCTGGTGCGCGGCGAGCCTGGCCTGTCGCAGTTCACGGCCAACCAGCCCACCGAGATCCGCCGTCACGAAGAGCTCTCCGTCCTGCGCACCGAGCCGCGGCCGGTGCAGCGCTTCCTCGCCGGTCTGGTCGACGATGCGGTGGCCACCGGAGAGCTCGCCCCCGACGTCGACCGGCGCGCCGTCGTCGACGTGCTCGACGTGGTGCTCCGTGGGCTGGCCCAGCTTGCGGCAGGCGGCGACCTGGGACGGTACGAACGGGTGTCGGCCATGGCCGAAGCGCTCGTCGCCGGGCAGCTCCTGGCGCCCCCTGCGCCACCGCTTCGCAGTAATTGACACTCATGATATTCTGATCGTACGATGCTGGCCCGTCGTGGGGGATGGCCCGAACGTTGGAGGGGTGGCGATGGACCACGAGCTGCTGGAACGCCTGAAGCGCCAGATGGCATGGGAGTTCGACCGGCCCGGGCCGCCCGAGGGCTTCCCCGCGTTCCACGACATCCCCATCGGCCGCTACGTCAGCGACGGGTTCTACGAGCTCGAGCAAGAGCACCTCTGGTCGAAGGTGTGGGTGATGGCCGGCCGAGCCGAGGACGTGGCCAAGCCCGGCGACTACATGACCTTCGACGACCTGGGCGTGCCCATCCTGCTCGTGCGGGGGGCCGATGGCGTGCTGCGCGCCTTCTACAACACCTGCCAGCATCGCGGCGCGCCCGTCGTGCGCCAGGAGCGGGGCACGGCCAGGAACCTCCAGTGCCAGTACCACGGCTGGACCTACGACATCACGGCCGGAATGCTCGTCAGCGTTCCGGATGAGCGGGACTTCGTCGATCTCTGCAAGGAGGCGCGCGGTCTCGTCGGCATCAGCTGCGAGGTCTGGGACGGCTGGATCTTCGTGAACCGGGACCCGAACGCCGCCTCCCTGCGCTCCTGGTACGGCCCGGTGCTCGACCAGCTGGAGGAGCTGGCGGGCGAGAGCCTGCGCACCGTCGCCGTGCGCAGCGAGGTGATCACCTGCAACTGGAAGGTGACGGCCGAAGCCTTCCTCGAGGTGTACCACTTCCGCCACATCCACGCCCGCGGGCCCGCGGGTGGCGACACCGCGCTCGACAACCGTGGCGCGGTGATGGGGCTGCTGCCCAACGGGTCGAGCCGCATGATCACGCCCTTCTCCAAGCCGGCGGCCAAGGCCAGGGGCATGGCGGACTGGGCGGACTGGCAGCACTTCACCGAGCCGGGCTTCATCGACATCCCGACCGTGAACGCCATGATCCGATCGACCAGCTCGGCCTACAGCATGTTCCCGAACCTCATCAGCCCGCTGGCGGGGTACGGCTTCCCGTTCCTGCTGTTCTGGCCGCTCGACAAGCGCACGACGCGCCTCGACTGGATCCACTACGCGCCGAAGGACTGGGACGGTGACGTGCTTCCGCCGCACTGGCAGCGGCGCATGGACGGCTTCGACATCATCATGGAAGAGGACCGCCGGAACATGGCGCCCATGCAGCGCTCGCTCGAATCGCCCGCCATGCGGGGCGTCCCGATCAACTACCAGGAGCGTCGCATCTGGCACCTCCACGAGCAGATCGACCGAACCATCGGCATCGAGCGCATCCCTCCCAGCCTGCGGGTGGAGCAGCTGCTGGGGCCGTTCGTCGAGCCCGCCGACACCGACACCGTTGTGCCGGATCGGCCCATGGCGCCGGCCGCACCATGACCGCGGACTTCTCCCTCGACTCAGAGACGTTCCAGAGCGATCCGGCCACCACGTTTCGAGCTTTGCGGGAGACGTGCCCGGTGCACCATGCCGACCGACCGGCGCCCCACTTCACCGTGTCACGCCACCGCGACGTGGCGGCCGTCCTGCGCGACAGCGACGTCTGGAAGAGCAAGTTCGGACCCGGTCTGGCGTACCACGGCGGCGGCGTCCTCGTGTCCGTCGATCCCCCGAAGCACACCTCGGACCGCCTCGCCATCACCCGGATCTTCCGGCCGTCGGCCATCGAGGAGATGCGGGCCGACATCGCCACGCTGGTCGACGACCTTGTGGCGGGCTTTGCCCCCACCGGAGCCGGCGACCTCATGGAGCTGCTTGCCATGCCGGTGCCCCTCACCGTGATGTGCTGGCTGCTCGGCACGCCGACGGCCGACATCGCCAGCTTCCGTTCCTGGGTCCTGCCGATGGCCGAAGGGGTCTCGTACGTCGAGGGGCGCATGGCGCCAGGGCCAGCTGCGGCCTACGGCGCCTTCCTCCCCTACTTCGCCGACCACATCGCGCGTCGCCGCGCCGAGCTTGACGGCGGCGGCTCGGTGCCCGACGACTTGCTCACCCGCCTCCTCACGGTCGAGCGAGACGGCCAGCGCCTCAGCGAGCAGGACGTGCTCGGCTTCTGCCAGTTCCTGATGGTGGCCGGGAGCGCCACGACGACGCTGCTCATCGGCAACGTCGTGCACCGCCTGCTCCAGAACCCCGACCAGCTCGGCCTCGTGCGGGCCGACCGGTCGCTCGTGGAAAGCGCGATCGAGGAAAGCCTGCGCATCGACGCACCCGTCCACGGCCTGTTCCGCACGAACGACGGCGACCAGCGGCTCCATGACGTCGACATCCCGGCGGACTCCAAGGTGCTCGCCCTGTTCGGTTCGGCCAACCTGGACCCGGACGAGTGGGATGACCCTGACCGCTTCGACGTCACCCGCGACCTCGTGCAGCTTCGGCGCCACTACGCCTTCGGTGTCGGCATCCACTACTGCCTCGGCGCACCGCTCGCCCGCTTGGAGGCCCAGCTCACCTTGGAGGCAGTGCTCGATCAGCTCCCCGGGCTGCGAGCCGACGGACTCCCCACACCGGTCAAGGCCGCCG
>CAZTVJ010000176.1:0-2762 GCA_964616935.1 uncultured Acidimicrobiales bacterium
GAGACGGGCAAGCACCGCCCCCGTCAGCTCGGTACGTATGCCTCGCAACGTTCGGCGATGGCCGCGGCTCGCTCGGTCTCGGTGCAGGAGCGCGCCGCCAGTCGTGACACCGTGGGTTGGCTCGTGCGGCGCTATGTCGCCTCGCGCACGGACGTCACGCTGAAGGCGCGCGAGCAGTACCAGTGGGCCATCCCGCACATCGAGGCTGGACTCGGCGCGATCCGCCTCGACCGGCTCGATCGGGAGGACGTCGCCGGCTGGCTCGACGGTCTCGCGGCGGCCGGTGGCCTCTCGTGGCGCTCCGTCCAGATCTGCCGCACGGTGCTGCGCGCCGCCCTGGCAGACGCGGTAGGGGAAGGCCTCTTGCGCCGGAGCCCGGCAGCGCGTGTCCCGATGCCTCGCACGGTCGCCAAGGTGCCCAAGCAGAAGGAAGTGGAGGCGTGGTCGCAGGACCAGGTCTCACAGTTCCTGGTGGTGATCGCCGGCCATCGGTTCGCCGTGCCCCTGCGCCTGGGGGTGCTGTACGGCCTGCGCCGATCTGAGGCGCTGGCGCTGCGTTGGGACGACGTCGACACCGCCGCTGGGACGTTGCGCATCGACGAGGGGCTCGTGGCCGTGAGCAAGGGCTCGGTGTGGACCGAGGCGAAGAACGCTCGGTCAAGGCGCGTCATCCCACTCGATGCCGAGACCATGCGGACGCTCGCCCAACGGCGGCGCCAGCAGGCGGAGGAGCGACTCGCGGCCGGCGAGACGTGGGAGGACCACGACCTCATCACGAGCACGGTGGATGGGCGGCCGGTGCTGCCGCGCAGCCTCGACCGGGCCCTGGAAGTCCTCCTCCGGAAGGCGGACCTGCCTCGGTTGACGTCGCACGGTTTGCGCCACACCGCGGCCACGCACATGGTCCGCAACGCCCACGACGTCGGCGAGCTCCGCGCGGTTGCCGACGTGCTCGGCCACTCCCCCGACATGCTCATGAAGGTCTACGCCCATGCGATGCCCGAGAGCACCCGGGCGGTCGCAGATCGCATCGGACGGCGATCAGCATCAACACAGGAGCAAGCGTGAGCCCGGCGGGACGCGAACCACCACGGCACGTCTGGTACACGCTCGATGATGCGCTGGAGCTCCTCGCAGTGCTCGAGGACGCCCGCGATGCGCTCATCGATGCCGGCCAGTTGTTGGTCGTCGTGTCGGTAGAGGCTCAGGTAAGGGACCTCAACCGTAGACTCGAGTTCGACGATCCATGGGGAGGTGCCGATGTCCGCTGAACCGCTCCGAGCCAGCGAAGCCGCCCGGCGCCTCGAGCTCCCGACCAAGGAGCTGCTACGCCTGATCCAGAGCCGTCAGATTCGCTATGTGATGGTCGATGGCATCGCGCACGTGCCCGAGGACGCGATCGACGAGTACCGCAGCCGGGCTGCGTCCTGACTGGCACGCGAGGCTTCGCGGCGACAAGCCGTGATCGCTGAGACTCCGCTCGCCGACTGCCCTGACCGCGAGCGGGCCGAGGTGTCTGCGGCCGCCGGGCTCACCACCAGGATCCGGGACCTCACAGGCCCAGGTCGAGGCCCAGATCTCGATGGCGCTGGTGTCGGCGAGGGGCGTGCTCGATTCCTTCCGCGGGCTCAAGGTCGTATCGAGTGGCCTCGGCGGCCGGGAGGTAGTCGGTGGCCAGGTGCTGGGCGCGGCTCGTGGTGAGGCCGGTGAGGAGGAGGTCGTCGACGGCGCGAGGCTGCGTCGGCGTGTGCCGCCCTTCGTCGTGGTCGAGCACGCTGGCCGCCGCGTACAGGTGGTTCGTCTCTCGGCCTCGGCTCATGGCGACGTAGCGAGCTCCCGGTAGAGGTCGTCGGTGGCGAGGGTGTAGGCCCGGTCGCAGGTGAGGCCCTGGGCCTTGTGAACCGTGATGGCGTAGGCGTGGGTGAGGTGCCCGGCGTCGAGGTAGCGGGCAGGGATGGTGCGGGTCTCGCCGGTGGTGAACGTGACGGTGAGGGCACGGGCATCGGGGTCGACGTGTTCGATGCTCCCTCGACTGCCGTTGCGGACGTCGAGCCGCCGGTCGTTGCGCAGTGTCATGACGGTGTCACCAGCCTGGTAGGGAGTCCCCTCAACGGTGAGAACGGGCCCGGTGAGCTCGCCGGCAGTCGCAGCGTGGTGGCGGGCCCGCTGGTTGAGGTCAACGACGTCGCCACGGCGGGCGGCGAGCATGATCACGGTCTCACCACTGGTTCGGGCCGTCCACCAGTCGTCGACGAGTTGCTGGCGGAGGCTGTGCGGGTTGGTGCCGGTGACGATGCGCCCGTGGTCCTGGTAGGCGCTAATGGCACGCCTGATCTCGCCGTCTCGCAGATGGCGGAGGGCAGTGCGCTCCCAGGCAGCGCGTTGACGTCGGTTCTCGGTGAGGGTGACGGTGGTGAGGCTGGTGGCGAGTCGGGCGAGGAGTCCGCCGGCGGTGATCTCGGGGAGTTGGCGGGGATCACCGATGAGCACGACCTTGGCGCTGGTCTGAGCGGCGTGGTCGAGAAGCCGGCCGAGCTTGCGGGTGCCGACCATGCCGGCTTCGTCGACGACGACAACGGTGCGAGCGTCGAGGTGGGCGGCGCCACGGTCAAGGTCGATGAGGAGGGCGTCGAGCGTGGTGGAGGGGATGTGGGCGGTGGCGCTGAGCTCCTTCGCGGCCCGCGCGGCCAAGGCGGCGCCGATGACTCGGTGACCGGCGTGCTCCCAGGCGTCGCGGGCGGCGGCCATGGTGTAGGTCTTGC
>CAZTVJ010000177.1:0-2755 GCA_964616935.1 uncultured Acidimicrobiales bacterium
GGCCCGCCACTTCGATGCTGCGCAGCGGTGGCTTGCTCCACCACTGACGCGTGCTCCTCGACGTGGAACTGGATCATCGAGGCGCGGGCAACCGTGATGAGGGCTTCGACGACGGCGGGGTGGTCGGCGGCACCGGGCAGCTCGACAGCGGCGCGCGCCCATGTCGATGCCTCGAAGCGGTGCCGCCACCAGCACTCCCACACGAGGGCGGCGCTGATGCGCAACGCGGTGTCGGTGTCTTCGTGGCCGACGGCCCAGAGGTGGGCGGTGCGCAGTTTGTCCCAGCCGTCGTCGAGGTCGGCCAGCGCTCGGAGCTCGTCCGGGCCTTGCAGCTCGTGGCGGAGCTGCTCGACCCAGTCGCGGCAGTGGTGGGCATGGAGCTGGCTGACGGTGTCGGGGTCGAGCAAAGCGAGACGTTCGAGGCCGTACTGGCGGAGCGTTTCGAGCAGGCGGTAGCGCCGACCGGCGGCGCGGTCCTCGACGACGACCATCGACTGCTCGACGAGACGTTCGAGCCCTTCGACCGCGGCGAAGCCGTCGAGGGGCTCGCCCCCGCCGACGGCCCGGGCGGCGGCCAGGTCGAACCAGCCGGTGAACACCGACAAGCGGGCGAACAGGAGCTGACCGTGCTCGTCGAGCAGGTCGTAGGACCACTCAACGGTGGCTCGCAGGGTTCGGTGCCCCTCGCGCGAGGATCGCCGGCCGGCGATGAGGAGGCGAAAGCGGTCGTCGAGCAACCGGGCGATGTCGGCCGGCGCGAGGCTCTGGACGCGGGTGGCGGCCAGCTCGATCGCCAAGGGGACGCCTTCGAGGCGGTTGCAGATCTCCTCGACGGCTTCGCAGTGAGCGTCGACCTCGAAGGTGGGGGCCACCTCACGGGCTCGGTCACGGAACAGCTCGACGGCGGCGTCGCCGGTGCCCAGGGTGGCACCGGCCAGACCTGCTCACCGTCGACACCAAGTCCTTCGCGGGAGGTGGCCAGGATCGTCACGTCCGGGCAGCCGGCCATGGTCACCGGCGCCACGGCGGCGGCTGCGTCAATGACATGTTCGCAGTTGTCGAGGATCACCAACATCTGGCGCGCTCGCAGAAAGGCGACGATGTCGTCGGTCAGGGTGCGGTGGGCCGTCTCGGGCACGGCGAGGGTGGAAGCGATCACCTGCGGAACGCCGGCCGGGTCGTCGAGGGGTGCGAGGTCGACGAGCCAGATGCCGTCGGGGAACCGGTCGACGATCTCCGCGGCGGTCTGTACGGCCAGCCGCGTCTTGCCGATCCCACCGGGCCCGACGAGGGTGACGAGCCGGTGATCGGCGAGCACGAGCGTCAGCTTGGCGACGTCATCGGCTCGGCCCACGAAGCTCGTCAAGAGGATGGGCAGGTTCGTGCGGACCGGGGCCGTGCTGGGGGCGGATGCGTCGTCGTGCCACCCGCTGGCGATGCGCCGTTCGAGCTCGATCAGTTCGCCCGATGGTTGGGTGCCGAGCTCGTCGGCGAGGTAGCGGTAGTGGTCCTGGTAGGCGCGCAGCGCTTCGGCTTGGCGACCCTTGGGCGGCGAGGGCCCGCATGGCCAGACCGCAGGGCCGATCGCGCAGGGGATGCTCGGCGCGGTGATGCTCCAGCGACGCGGCGGCCTCGGTGAAGCGGCCGACGGCGAGGAGCGCTTCGGCCCGGTCCTCCACGGCGACGGCGCGGAGCTCGTTCAGCCGTACGGCCTCGGGTCGGGCCCAGTCCTCGTCGGCGAACTCTGCATAGGCCAGACCACGCCACAGACCGAGCGCTTGGCCCAGCGTCTCGGCCGAGTCAACCGGCGTTGACGCGCGCGCCACGCGAAAGAGACCTTCGAACCGGGCGGCGTCGACGTCTTCGGCCGCGAGCCGGTAGCCGGGTGGTTCGGTGACGAGGTGGGTATCGCCGATGGCTCGGCGCAGGCGCGAGACCGTGGTGCGCAGGCCACCCTCGCTGACGTCGAGGACGTCGCAGAGCCGGTCGGCCGACACCACCGAGCCGGCGTCGATCACCAGCACGGCGAGCAGCCGCCGCTGGGTCGCGCCGCCCAGGCCGACCGCCTCACCGGCGTCGGTGAGCACCTCCAGCGATCCGAGGACCCGGACCTGCATGCGCGCCCTCCAGGGGACACCTCATCGTGACCGATCCTCGGTCGCAGTGCGCCGGAAATCGTTACCGTCGCTGTCGTGGATGCCGTGATCGCAGATGCACTGGCCAACGACCTCACGGTCGACATCACGACGACCGGGCGGCGCACCGGTGAACCACGCCGCATCGAGATCTGGTTGCTGGCGATCGAAGACCGCTACTTCATCACCGGCACGCCCGGTCGGCGCGACTGGTTGGCCAACCTGCGCGCCCATCCCGGGCTGATGGTGCACCTCAAGCACGCCGTGCCGGCCGATCTCCCCGCCCAGGCTTCGGAGGTCACCGACGAGGCAACCCGACGGTGGGTCCTGACGCACGCCGCGGCGTCGTGGTACCGAGGCCAGACCGACGTCGAGGTCCTCGTCGCGACGGCGCCGATGGTGGAGCTGACGTTCGGGGACTGACGCAGATGGTCGCTGACCTGGCCTGACGCGCCGTCGCGGGTGTGTCAGGCCGTTGCAACCTGCTGACGCGCAACTGGGACGGATCTGCAACAGCCCTCCTGCAAGGTCAGGTCATCGAAACCGGGCTACGGCCCACCGACCATCAGGAGCAGGACCGATGACCATCACCTTCCGTCACCAGCACACCAACCAGCACC
>CAZTVJ010000178.1:0-1863 GCA_964616935.1 uncultured Acidimicrobiales bacterium
CCGAGGATGCCGGGCTCGCTGTCGTGACCTTGTCGCCGCCCGCGTCGTTCATGCGATCGGTGAGCGCAAGTCCGAGCACCGTGGCCGCACCGGCCACGACTACGAGCGTGCGCTGCATCATCGTCTGCTCCTCTCGTCGGCATCCCGAAGACATGCCTCTGTTCGGGTTGGTGGCTGCACACCCCGCCCAGGGGGCAGCCACGAAGCCAGGGAGCATGGCATGAATTGGCGGTGCGGGCGGTGTCGCGACGGCGCGACCGATGGTCCATCGCCACCTCGGGCGGAGCGAACGCCCTGCTCAGGCGGGGTAGGTGGTGGCCAGCGCGTCGGCGATCAGACGGGCCCGCTCGGCATAGCCCGACGACGTGTAGTGGATGCGATCCGACGCGAACCACGGGTCCTGCACCACGCTCGGCCAGTCGTAGAGCTTCAGGTTCGGGTAGCGAGCCAGGGCGGCCTGCAGCTCCTGGTTCCAGAGCTCCATGTTCGGGTTCGACCACGCGCCGTTGCGCACCAGCGTCTTCACCTTCACCCACATGACCGGGCCACCATCGGCCACAGCCATCATCGAGTCGATGCGGTCACGGCGGGTGGTGTTCGAGCCCACGGCCACGTTGGCGGTGTCGGTGGTGCCGAGAGCGAAGACCCAGCAGCCGTCGAAACCCTCGGCCTTCAGCTTCGCGGCCGTGTCACGAGCGTTGACCTGGCCGGGGAGGGTTTCCACGATCGACCGGGCACCGGAGATCTCGAGGCGCTGATCCGTGGCGCCTACGCGGGCGTACTGCGCGTCGATGCGGTCCGCCTTGTCGGGCAGGTACGACGCCGAGATCAGCCCGACGGATGTCGAGTCACCGATGTGCACGACTGCGCTGCACGACGTACGACCGTTGCCTGTGAGAGACGTGGGTGCCGCGGTCGTCGGGGAGGGAGCGGTCGGCGCCGGGCTCGCCGCCGGCGTCGTCGGCGTGGCGCCGGGCGTGGTCGGAGGTGCCGTCGTGACGGGCACCGCCGTCGTGGCGGACGCCGGAGTGGTCGCCGACGCCTCGTCGGCGGCCGATGAGCCCCCGCAACCGGCCGTGGCCAGGCCGACCATGAGTGCGACGCCGACCACCCCGAACCCGGCTCGAGGTCCGCGCCGAATGGTCCCGTTCGTGGTCATGGTCGACGAATGTACCGACGGTCGCGCCCGGAGCGGGGGCACGGCGGTCGTGGAGGTCAGCTCACGCAGGCCCGAAAAGGCGCGCCGCAGAATCTCCACTTGTTGGCGTGGCCAAGAGGTGCTGCAATAGAGTCGCGACCCCGGGGGGTGGATCGAGGTGGTCCTGCTCAGTGAACCGACGGCGAGCGCGGTGACCTCCGAGTCGCCGGTCCGAACCGGGATCATCGCTGCCCTGGGCCGGCGCGCCATCGTGCTGCTCGCCGTCGGCATGGTGATGCTGACGCTGGCCATCACGTCGCTGTGGACGTGGCGCACGTTCGCGGACTCCCAGGGCTTCGCCGACGTCGCCACCGACATGTTGCGCGACGCCAACGTGCGCGAGCTCGTCTCCGAGCAGATCGCGACAGCGATGGAGGCGTCGGACGCCACCGCTGACGTGGCCGCGAACGCCCGCCCGGTGCTGGAGCAGGCCATCGGCGTCGTCGTTGCCGAGCCCGCGTTCCAGACGCTGTTCCACGCGGGCGTCCGAGAGCTGCACGCGTCGATCATGCAGGGGCGGCGGTCGCGGTTGGAGGTGGAGGTGGACGACGCCGCGCCGCTCGTGAAGGAAGGGCTGGCGGGCATCAGCCCAGAGCTGGCCAACAGCATCCCCGACGGCGTCATCGAGATCCCCCTGACCCTGCGACGGAGCACGTCGATCGACA
>CAZTVJ010000179.1:0-2456 GCA_964616935.1 uncultured Acidimicrobiales bacterium
GAACGGGGCGAACTCGGGGACCGGTTCGGCGAACCGGGCCGCCACCGCCGCCCGCAGCCTGGCGTCCAGCTTCACTCCGGTCTCGGGGTCGAACCGGGCCGCGATGCGGAACATGCCGTCGTCATCGATCCAGGTGCGGCACCGGGTGTCGCGCCGCTGGCGTTCCAGCACCGAGTCCCCGCCGTCGGTCTGGATGCGGCGCACCTCAGCCTTGACGGCCCGGTCGAGCTCGCCTGGTGAGGACGCCTCGGCCACGCCGAGAAGCCGATCCGCCGCCGCCAGGAGCTGCGGGCGCAACGCGGGGTCGAGACGCTTCAAGCCGCGCCCCAAGACATCGACGTGGTCGGCGCTGAGCCGACCGGCGTCCAGCGCATCACCGAACGCTGTGACCTGTTCGACCACCCCCGCCCGTTCCAGGACACGCTCGGCGTCCCGGGTCGAGGTGCGGGCGGCGTCGGCCATCACCTGTTCCGGGGCCGGTGTCACCACTGCCAGGCGCCGGGCGAACGCAACCGCCCGCCCCTCCAGCAACGACTGCAGGCGGCGCAGATCCCCCACCACGGCCGTCACCTCATCACGCTCGGCACAGGCGACATCGATCGACATCACCGCCCCGAGCAGCTGCTGCGCTTCGCCAACTTCCATGCGAACGAGTGTAGAGAGGGGGTGTTACAGGGATCCCGAGCCCCTCTCGAGATGTTCCGATCTATGCTCAGCCCCGCTTCCCCCGAGGCGACCACTGCGGACGCGCGCCGCATGGCTCCAGGAGGAAGCCCCATGTCAGCACTCACCGCAGGCCTGCCGCGCCATGTGAGGCGGTTGCCGCGCCGGCTCCGGATCGTCCTCGCTACGCGCCCGCTGGCCTACTGGCTCCTCACCGCGCTCGTCGCCATCGGCATCGGCTACGCGGTGGCGGCCGTGGTCCGCTCCGCCCAGGAGGCACGGGCCAGCTTCGGCACGCTCACCCCGGCCCTCGTCGCCACCCGCGCCATCGTGCCGGGTGAGCCTCTCGACGCGGGGAACACCACCATCCGCCAGCTGCCGGTGGCGCTCGTCCCGGAGGGTGTCGTCGCTGCGCTGCCCAGCGGTGGCATCGCCAGCGCATCCATCGCGGCCGGCGAGCCGGTCCACCGGCTGCGGGTCGGTCGCGGCGGCCTGGGCCCGGTCGCGGCGTTGCTGTCCGACGGGACCAGGGGCATCGCCGTGGCCATCGACGAGGGCGGCCTGCCGCTCCTCGTCGGAGACCGGGTCGACGTCGTCGCCGCAGTTGCGTCCGGTGGTGGCGGCGCCGCCCGTGTGGTCGCCGCCGCAGCCGAGGTGGCCCATGTGGGCGAACGATCGGTCGTCGTCGCCGTGGCCGCCGAGGAGGTACCGGCGGTCGCTCAGGCCCTGGCCGATGGTGGGGTCGTGCTCGCCCTCAGCGCCAGCCGCTGAAGTACACGATCAGCACGAGCGTCCCGACGACGATGCGGTAGATCACGAACGGGGCGAAGCTGCGGTGGCGCACCAGCTTCAGGGTGCCCCACACCGCCAGCCAGCCCGAGATGCCGGCCGAGATCACCCCGGCGATCATCGGGACGATCAGATCGCTCGGGATGCCGGCGGCCGCCAGCTTGCCGACCTTGAACACGATCGCACCGAGGGTGATGGGGATGGCCATGAGGAACGAGATCCGCGCTGCCGAGTCACGGTTGAACGACAGGAACCGCGCCGTGGTGATGGTGATGCCGGACCGTGATGTGCCCGGGTTGAGCGCCAGCACCTGGCCGGCGCCGACGATCAGCGAGTCCCGCAGCGAGTAGTCGTCGAGCGTGCGCTTCGCCGGCATCTTGTCGGCGATCCACAGCACGATGCCGAAGATGATGAGGGAGGCGGCGAGGATCGGCACGGTGCCGAGCTGCTCGTCGATGAAGCCCTCGAACAGCGCGCCGACTGCGGCGGCGGGCACGGCGGACAGGAGTAGGAGCCAGGCCAGCCGCCCCGCGGGCGTCGGTGGCTCCCTGCGGTGGAGTGCGGCCCGCGCGCCGTCGCGCACGTACACCTTGAGGTCGCTCCAGAAGTAGGCCACGACGGCCACGAGCGTCCCGATGTGGAGGGCGACGTCGAAGGTCTTCGCCAGGTTCTTGTCACCGCTGAAGTCGTCCCAGCCGAGCGCCCATGGCACGAGGATGAGGTGGCCGCTCGACGAGATCGGCAGGAACTCGGTGAGTCCCTGGACGATGCCGAGGACGATGGCGTGGAAGATGGGCATCGTTGCGCTCGCGGTCTCAGGTGGCCGAGGTCGACGGCACGATGCGGGCTTGCCACGGCCGGGCTCGATCGAAGTGGTGGCCCACGACGACACCGTCGCGGAGGTTGGCGAGGAACGACGCCGGCCCGTCGAAGTCGGGCATCTCGACGAAGGCCGAGCCGATGGCGTGCGGGACGTGAGCGTCGCTCCCGGCGCCGGCGGCGAG
>CAZTVJ010000180.1:0-2667 GCA_964616935.1 uncultured Acidimicrobiales bacterium
GACGCCCGGGTGGTGCCGGTGTTCGGCGGCCAGCCGATCGGTCGCCAGCTGCACGCCCTGAGCCGAGGTGTCCATGTGGTGGTGGCCACGCCCGGTCGCGCGCTCGACCACCTGCGACGGAAGACGCTCGACCTCGGCGGGGTGCGCACGGTCGTCCTCGACGAGGCCGACGAGATGCTCGACATGGGCTTCGCCGACGACATCGAGTCCATCCTCGAGTGCACGCCCGCGGATCGCCAGACGGTGCTGTTCTCGGCGACGTTGCCGCATCGCATCACCTCGATCGCCAAGCGCTACCAGCGCGATCCCGTGAAGGTGAAGATCGGCCGTGCCGATGCCGAGCCGGGGGACAAGCCGCTGGTGCGCCAAGTGGTCTACTGGGTGCAGCGGGCGCACAAGGCCCACGCCCTCGGCCGCGTCCTCGACATCGAGGCGCCGAAGTCGGCGTTGGTGTTCTGCCGGACCCGCAACGAGGTCGATCAGCTCACCGACACGATGAACGCTCGCGGCTACCGCGCCGAGGCCCTGCACGGTGGGATGGACCAGAGCCAGCGTGACCGGGTGATGGCTCGTGTCCGCGAAGGCACCGCCGAGCTGCTCATCGCGACCGACGTGGCGGCCCGAGGGCTCGACATCGACGCCCTCACCCACGTCGTCAACTACGACGTGCCCTCGGCGGCCGAGAGCTACGTCCATCGCATCGGGCGGGTCGGGCGGGCGGGGCGCGAAGGTGTGGCGATCACGCTTGCCGAACCGCGCGAGCGACGCCAGCTCGAGAACATCGAGCGCCTGACGAAACAGACCATCTCCGCGGCGAAGGTGCCGTCGGTCGCCGACCTGCGCACGCGTCAGATCGAGCTGACGGCGGCGGCGGTGCGGGAGTCGTTGGCGGCGCTCGACCTGATGGACTACAGCTCGGTGCTGGACGCGCTGGCTGGCGAGAGCAGCGACCGCAACCTCGCGCTGGCAGCGATCAGGCTCGTCCACATCGAGCGCGGCGCCTCGCTCGACGAGCGCGAGATCCCGGATGCATCGGACCACGTGCGAGGCAAGGACTCCGCCAAGCGGCCACCGGGCAAGGGCGGCGAGCGCACGCCGTTCGACAAGCACTCCAAACCCGGCAAACCGGATCGCGATGCGACGCGTGTGGAGCAAGGCGACACCGGGTTCGTGTACATCAGCGTCGGACGCAAGGGCGGGGTGCGACCGGCCGATCTCGTGGGAGCGATCGCCAACGAGACCGGGCTGTCAGGACGGGAGATCGGACCGATCCGCATCACGGAGAGCTTCTCGGTCGTCGGGGTACCGGCCGCCTCGGTCGACCGCGTCGTGTCCACCATGGCCCGCACCACCCTGCGCGGCAAGGCGGCCAAGGTCCGCCGCTACACCGACTGAGCTTCCCCTCACGCGCTCAGACGACCCAGCGCCACTGGCCTTCACACGGCAGAGGTCAGGGGTTCGAGTCCCTTCGCGCCCACCGCGTAAGCCCAGGTCATAGACCTGGGCGGTGTCCGTCTTGGGCCCGGAGTCGTCGCGCGCCCCGCGGGAAACCCGCGAAAACCCGCGGGACGAGGCGTCACGAGACGGTACGGAGGCGAACGAATCGAGCCGATCCAGCACTTCGGGTCTTGGGCGCACCACAGCGCGGCGTCCTGGGCCGGAAGACGTTCAGCGCGGACCACCACGTCACCCTCCCTTCGGGGGCCCATGCTGTCTGGGCTCGCGCCCATGTTCCTCCGCGGAGGTACCTCGTTCCTATGGCCGAAGGACCCAATGTCCGCCGCGGCGAGGGATCAGCAGATGCGCGGGAGCTGGTCGCCGGTGAGGACGAGGAGCGGGCGGGTGGCGCCGAGGGCGGTCCGCAGGTGCACGCCGGGATCGCCGGCTCCCACCGCGCCCACGACGGTCGCGCCGCCTCCGTGGAGGGCCGACCGGGCGGCCGAGAGGACGGCCTCGGCATCGGCCGCGGCCACCACGGCCACGCACACCCCTTCGTTGGCGACATAGAGCGGGTCGAGGCCGAGGACCGCGCAGCCCGAGCGCACCCCGTCGAGCATCGGGAACGCTCCCTCGTCCACGGTCATGCTGACGGCAGCCGCAGCGGCCAGCTCGTTGAGCACGGTGGCCACGCCGCCCCGGGTCGCATCCCGGAGCGCGTGCACGTCGCCGGCGGCGACCATGGCCTCCATGAGGGCCGTGAGCGGGGCCGAGTCGCTCACGACGTCGGTGTCGAAGGCCACCCCGGCCCGGCGGGACAGCACCGCGACGCCATGGCTGCCGATCGGCCCCGACACGATCACCGCGTCACCCGGCTGGATCCGCACAGGGTCGATCTGCCGCCCGGCGGGGACGAGCCCCACCCCCGAGGTGACCACGAAGAGGCCGTCGGCCGCGCCTCGCTCGACGACCTTGGTGTCGCCCGCCACGATCCGCGTGCCGGCCTCGCGCGCGGCGGCCGCCATCGAGTCGACGATCGACGCGAGCTCCGCCATCGCGAGGCCCTCCTCGAGCACGAAGGCGGCCGTGAGGGCGAGGGGGCAGGCCCCGACCATGGCCAGGTCGTTGACGGTGCCGAACACGGCCAGCGAGCCGATGTCGGCGCCCGGGAAGACCCATGGGCTGACGACGAAGGCATCCGTCGTGAACGCCAGGCGCCCGCGCGCCCCG
>CAZTVJ010000181.1:0-4845 GCA_964616935.1 uncultured Acidimicrobiales bacterium
GTCGTTGAGCGACCTCGAGCGCTCCGATCGCATCGGTGTCGAGCCGAGCCACCTTGCCTGGCTGCTGGCCGTCGCCGGCGTGGTGCTGCTGGTCGTCGGGGCCATCGGCGTGCGCCTCACGCGCATGTGGACCCGGTCCACGGCGAGGCGCCTGCGGGCGAAGGACCTCCGGCCGCCCATCCTGTACCTGCGCCCGTTCGAGGACGACGAGCTCCTGGTCGCCACCGTCATCTCCGCCCGCCGACCCTTCCTCGAGCTCTTCCGGGCGCGGGGCGCCGACCCCTTCGAGGAAGCGCTGACGTGGGAGCTCGCGCCGCACGGACCCGTCGTCGCCATCGGGCGCCCAGGCCGATCGCTGGCGTCGCTCGGTGCCGCCCGTGAGCACCTGGCCGACGACGAGTGGCAGGCCGGCGTCGCTCAGCTCATGGCGGAGGCGTGCGCCATCGTGATCGTGCTCGGAGCCACCGAGGGTGTCGGATGGGAGGTCGAGCAGATCGTGAGCGGCGATCACGTCGCCAAGACCATCATCGTCTTCCCGCCCGTCGATGCGCCCGGTCGCCAGGAGCGTTGGCAGTTCGCGGTGGCCGTGCTCGGTCGAGCAGGACTTCTCGTGCCACCGCTTCCCGAGCAGAGCGCCCGGGCCCTGACCGCCGTGCTGACCAGAGGTACCCACTGGAGCGTGACGGTGGCCGACGTGGTCGACGAGGCGACGTACCGGGTGGCCGTGGACCAGGCCATGGCCTGGGTGGAGCAGGCCAGGTCAGCCGGCGGTGTAGCGGCGCAGCGCGGCGAGGTCGGTGACGACGATGGCGCGCCGGGCCGTGGTGATCAGCTTCCGGTCGCGCAGGGTGCCGAGACCCCGCGCCACTGACTCACGGGACGCGGCGATGAGCCCCGCGATCTCCTCCTGGGAGAGGGGGAGATCGATGAGCACGCCCTCGTCGGTGACCTGCCCATGGCTGTCGGCCAGCTCGACCAGCACATGGGCGACACGCCCTGGGGTGTCGAGGGAGGCGAATTCGACGCGCTTGCGGTCGGCCTGGCGTAGGCGCCGGACCAGCGTGACCATGAGCGCACGGCCGACCTTGTCGTGCTCGTCGACGAAAGCGCGAAACTCGCCACCGGTCATGGTCGACGTCTCGAGCGGGCCGATCGCGACGACGCTGGCCGAGCGCGTGGACCCCTCCGGGTCGATGGCCGCCAGCTCACCGATCAAGTCCCCGGGGCCGCGCACGCCGAGCAGCACCTCACGGCCATCGATGGTGTCGACGCTGATCTTGGCGCCGCCCTCGAGCAAGCAGAGGACGTGATCGGATCGGTCGCCGGCCAGCATGAGGGACTGACCCGTGCGGTACCGGCGGCGTCGGCCGCCGTGGAGGAAGGCGGCCCGGTCACGGGCATCGAGCAGTGCGAGGAACCCCCCTGGTTGTGACGTCCCGTCGGGCATCTGCTGATCGTAGGGGTCGGCCGTGGGTGTGGCAGATGACGCACTCGGTGTGCACCACCCGCCGCAGCCTGCAGACGGGGGGTGGCCCATGGTGGACGCACGACGTCGAGCACGACGTCGGACACGACCAAGGAGCACGCCATGACCCACCCCTATGTGATCGAGCAGCTCGTCGCTCACCACCGCGCCGATCTCGAGGTCGACGTCGCTCGGACCCACCGGATCCGAGAGGCCCGCGCGCCGGCACGGCCGACGCGTGCCGTGACCGGCCCGCGCTGGCGCCTGCACCTCCATCGGCACGGTCCCGTGGTGCCCACGCCCGTCTGACTGCTGTAGGGCCCGTTTCGTCCGGCGGGCCTGCCACGTCCTAACCTCAGGCTGCTCGACCAGCACGTTTCGGGGGGAACGCCGTGGCCGTTGGTGACTTCGATCTCTTGGATCCAGGCGTGCTCGCCGAGCCCTACGCCTTCTACGGCGCGCTGCGGGCCGAAGCCCCGGTGCATCTCACGCCGTACGGGTTCTGGTTGATCTCCCGGTACGACCACGTCATGACCGTCGTGCGCGATCCCGAGCGCTTCTCGTCCCGGATGCTGGCGGGGCCGTTTGCGGCCGAGCCCAGCCCCGAGGTGGCCGAGATCCTGGAAGACGCCTACCCCGGCGTACCCACCCTGCTCACGAACGATCCCCCCTCGCACACCCGGTTCCGCAACCTGGTGAACAAGGCGTTCACCCCCAAGCGCGTCGGGGGGATGGAAGCCGACATCCGCCGCATCGCCGACGAGCTCGTCGACCGCTTCATCAAAGCCGGGGAGGTGGAGCTGGTGTCGCAGTTCGCGGTACCGCTCCCGCTCACGGTGATCGCCGACGCGCTCGGCGTCGACCGGGCCGACATGCCGGCGTTCAAGCGATGGAGCGACGACTCGGTGGCGCCGCTGTCGGGCCTGCTCACCGAGGAGCGCAAGGTCGAGTGCGCTCGCACCCGCGTCGAGATGCAGCGGTACATGGTCGAGCGGATCGAGGAGCGGCGCATCGAACGACGCGACGACCTCCTGTCCGATCTGGTCCACGCCCGCGTTGACGCCGGTGCCGGTGACGGTGGTAGCGGTGAAGGTGCCGGTGAACCGCTCACGATGGCCGAGCTGCTGAACGTGATCGAGCAGCTGCTCGTCGCCGGCAACGAGACCACCACGAAGCTCATCACCGCCGGCGTGCTGCTGCTCTTGGAGCGGCCTGAGCAGATGGCGCTGGTGCGCCAGGACCGCTCCCTCGTCCCCAACCTGGTCGAGGAGGCGCTGCGCTACGAGTCGCCGGTGCAGATGCTGTTCCGCCCCACCACGGTCGAGGTCGAAGTGGGCGGCGTGACGATCCCGCCGGGCTCGGCGTGCATGGTGATGTACGGCTCCGCGAATCGCGACGACGGCCACTTCCCCGACGGCGCGAGCTTCGACGTCGCCCGCGACAACGCGCGTACGCACCTCGCGTTCGGCCAGGGCCCGCACTTCTGCGTCGGCGCCGCCTTGGCGCGCGCTGAGGCCCGGATCGCCTTCGACGTGCTGCTGGAGCGACTGGAAGACATTGCGGTCGCCCCGGCCAACACCTACGAGCGCGAGCTGTCGATGGTGCTGCGAGGATGGAAGGCGCTGCACCTCACGTTCACCCCGAGCAAGGAGCCTGCAAACCGGTGACCACACCCCCGTTCCAGACCATCCGGTACGAGGTCCTCGAACCGGGGGAGCGAGGCATCGCCCGCGTCACCCTCGACCGGCCGGACAGCCGCAACGCCCAGAACAAGCGGATGACCTACGAGCTGAACACGGCCTTCGACGATGCTGCTCGCCGCAGCGACGTGAAGGTCATCGTGCTCGATGCGACCGGCCCGCACTTCTCCAGCGGCCACGACATGCGCGACACCGAGAGCATGCGGGAGTTCAACCTCGTCACGACGAACGGCGGCTTCGCCCGTGAGGGCCAGGAGGGCCACTTCGCCTGGGAGGACGAGGTGTACTTCCAGATGTGCTGGCGCTGGCGAAACCTGCCGAAGCCCGTGGTGGCCGCCGCACAGGGCAAGACGATCGCCGGCGGGCTCATGCTGCTGTGGGTGGCCGACATCATCATCGCCAGCGACGACGCACAGTTCATCGAGCCCACGGTCGGCATGGGGGTGAACGGCGTGGAGTTCTTCGCGCACCCCTGGGAGCTGGGCCCTCGCAAGGCCAAGGAGCTGCTGTTCACCAGCGACTGGCTGAGCGCAGAGGACGCGAAGGCGGCCGGCATGGTGAACCAGGTCGTGCCACGCGACGAGCTGCACGACTACACGATGGCCATGGCGGCGCGCATCGCCTCGAAGCCTTCGTTCGCGCTGCGGATGGCCAAGGAGAGCGTCAACGAGGCGCTGGAGGCGCAGGGTCAGTGGAACGCCCTGCGGGCTGCATTCTCCCGCCAGCACCTGGCCCACGCGCACAACCGGATCAAGTACGGCATCCCTGTCGACCCTGGCCCGAAGGCCGAGAGCAAGCAGCCTTCGTGACGAGGCAGGCTGCACCGAAGCGACTCGGGCGTCCGCCGGCCATCGACTCGGCCGAGACGCGTCAGAAGATCTTGGAGGCGGCGCGCCGTGCGTTCGCTCGGCGCGGCTACGACGCCACCACGAACAAGGACATCGCGGAGGAGGTGGGGATCACCACCGGTGCGATCTATCACTACTTCGCCTCGAAGGCCGACCTCTACGTCGCGGTGTACGCCGAGGTGCAGGTCATGATCTTCGACATCTTCGAGAAGTCGATCGTCGGCATCGACGGCTTCTCCGAGCGCGTCGCGGCGGCACTCGACGAGGCGGTGCTGATCAACCGCCGCGACCCCTCGATCGCCGGCTTCGTCGTGGGGGTGCCGGACGAGCGCGCCCGCCACGAACGCCTCGGAGAGCGGTTGGCACCTCTCCAGAACCGCGGTCGGACCTTCTTCGGAGCGCTGGTCGAGGAGGCGGTCGCCCGGGGCGAGCTGGCCGCGGACGTCGACTCGCAAGCCGTGAGCGACATGCTGACGGCCATCACCAGTGGCCTGGCCCGGTTCTCGACCCAGGTGGGCACGGACCGTCACTACGCCGCGGCCGACGCCTTGAAGCGCATCTTCGACGGCACGCTCGTGATCAAGCCGAGCCGGCGGCCAGGACCCAGAGCAACGCCGTGAGCGAGAGGCCGTCGAGCACCTGACCGCCGGCGATCGCCGCTCGCACCTCGTCGATCGACAACCACTCGACTCGTTCCACCTCGGCCCAGTCGGTAGGTTCGCCCACGGGGCTGGCGCTGTCGGCCCGGAACAGGTGGAAGCGCAGGTCGGACTGCCCGTTGTTGGGGTGGTAGGTGGTGAGGTGCGTGAGCGGGCCCGGGCGCCATCCCGTC
>CAZTVJ010000182.1:0-4790 GCA_964616935.1 uncultured Acidimicrobiales bacterium
TCGGTGTCCTGGAACTCGTCGAGCAGGAGCCGGGTGTAGCGCTGCCGGAGTACCGTTCTGGTGGCCGGACCGGTCTCGGGGTCGTTGAGCATCTGGCGGGCGAGGACGAGGAGGTCGTGGAAGGCCAGGCGACCGTCGCGCCGGCGGGCTTCGGCGGCGGCGATGGTGAAGTCGGCGATGTGGGCGGCCAGGCGGCGCAGGCAGGACTCCGCGATCTCGCGAACGAGCGAGCGGCAGGGGGCGAGTGCGCCGTTCGTGAGGTCCCGCAGGGGTTGGAGGTCGCCGTGCCAGGGGCTGCCCCTCCACTTCTGCTTGTTGCCGGTGCGGGACGCGTCCAGGTCCGCGAGGCGCGTCAGCGCCCGCAGCTGGTCACGGAGCGACGTGGCCTGCCCGAGCTGCTCCGTCGCCTCGTCGACCTTGGTGAGCAGGAGGACGAGCTTGTCGTCGTCGTCGCCGGAGAAGCGCGCGGCCGCGGCGAGTCGGAGGCCCTCGACGAGGACACGCACGTCGAGCGGCGCCAGTGGTGGTACGGGTCGGCCGACCACGTGGTCGGCGACGAGGTCCCAGTTGCGCTCGAACTCGACGGCCACGTCGCGCAGCGCCTCGATGGGTCGGCGCGCTTCGAGGAGCAGCACCACCGCCAGCTCGTCGTCGGGCCGGGCTTCGAGCTGCGACTCGTCGAGCAGCTCGTCGAGGAAGGCGCTCCACCGCTGCTCGAATTCGAGCTGCGAGCTGAGCTCGTCGGCGATCTCCACCCGGGGCGGCAGGCCGGCGGCCAGCGGGTGTTCGGTGAGCAGTCGCTGGGCGAACGCATGGAGCGTGCTGACGGCGGAACCATCGAGCTCGTCGAGGGCGGCGCCGGCCCGCCCGACCGCGGTTGCCTCGGAGCCGCGAGCGACCTGTTCGAGCTCGCGTCGCACGCGGTCACGTAGCTCGGCTGCTGCCTTGTCGGTGAAGGTGATGGCAGCGATCTCACGCATCGGCACCGCCGCCACCGTGACCAGAGCGACGATGCGGTCGACGAGTGACTGCGTCTTCCCCGACCCCGCACCGGCTTCCACGAACAGCGTCGCGTCGAGCTCGTCGGTGATGCGGCGCCGCTGGTCGGCATCGGGCGGGAGCTGCTCAGCCATCGTCGATCTCGTCGCCGGGCGCGAGGCCGAGCAGCGTGACGTAGCCGTCCAGCTCGGGGGCGGAGCGCACCTGGGCCCACCGCCGCTGCAGCTCCGCCGTCCCGAGGCCGTCGGGGTCGCAGGCTGGGCAGGCGATGAAGTTGGCGAACAGCGCGCCGTCGTCGCCGGGACGGGCCGGGAACCACCCGTGCTCGATGCCGTCGACGATGACGGCGAGGGCGTCACGCCAGTGGGCCAGGGTGGCGTCGTCGACGGTGAGGGCCCGGTCGGCCGGGCGCTTCCCCGTGTTGCGATCGGGCTTGGCGAAGGCATAGCGGGCGACGACAGGCAGGGGCAGCTGGTCGCCGCCGTACTGGGCGCGGGCGGCAAGCGCATAGATGGGCAGCTGCAACAGGGTGCCGTTGGCCGTGGGGTTGGTGTCGGACAGGTCGACGAACTTGCGGGCGGACGCGTACTTGTAGTCGGTGACCACCAGGTGCCCGTCGTCGCCGGCTCGATCGACCCGATCCGCGCTGCCGCGGAAGTGGAGCACCCGCTCCCCGTCGAGCACGACCGGCACGGGCTCGCCGTCGAAGCCGAACCTCAGCTCGGCGGCGAGCGGCTCGGCGCGGTCTCGCTGGCACCGCTGGGCGTCCGCCTCGGCGAAGACGGTGAGGTCGTGCCACAGCTGTTCCCGGCGATGGCGCCACAGGAGCGGGCGCCCGGTGACTCCCCGGGCCTCGACCTCGCGGCACGCGAGCTCGAAGTGGCGCCGCAGGAGATCGACATCGGTGGGACCCGCTGCCGAGCCTTCGGCGATCCTGGTGGCGACGTAGCCCTCCATGGCCTGGTGCACGAGCTTGCCCTCCTCGAGCGCGCTGAGCAAGAGCACCTCCTCGGGGTTGTCGACCGGCTCGACGCCCAGGAGGTAGCGCACGAAGTAGGCGTAGGGGCAGGCGGCCCACGCTTCGAGCCGGGTGGGGGAGACCACCTGCCCGGCCGCCGCGGGGGAGACGACGGTTGAGCCGGCAAGGTTGCCGTCGTAGGGCCCGAAGGCCGGACCGGCCCGACCGTTCACCATGCGTTGGCCCAGCTCGAACGCGACGTCGCCGACCAGGGGACGGCCGGCGAGCACCGTGCGGACGAGGGCCTCCTGCTCGGTGGCTGGCCGCCCTGCCTCCCGGATGCCCGCTGCGAACGAGCCGACGTGGTGCAGCCAAGGGGCCCGGTGGTGAAGCAGCTCGTCGGACCAGAGGCGCACGCCGTGGTGCAGCTCCACGAGATCCAGCAGCCACCTCGACGCGACGTGCTGGGTCGTGCGACGGAGGTCGCCACGAGGCACGGTGAGCACCACCTCGACCGAGGCGGCGGCCACGGCCGCGAGCAGCTCTCGATGCTCGCGACGTTGGCGCTCGGCCGCCGGTGGCAGCTCGTCGGCGACCGCCGAGCGGTCTCGATCGGGCAGCAAGGCGTCGTCGTGCTGACGGCTGGGGAGGACACCCTCGGCCAGGCCGACGACGACGACGAGATCGAGCTCGAGGCCGACCGCCAAGCCGACGCGTCCCACGAGCACGCCATCGCCGAAGCGCCCGCGGCGGCCGAGGTCGGCGTCGAGCTCGAGCGCGAGCGCCCGTTCGAATCGGGTGAGGTCGGACCCGCTGGCGACGGCGTCGAGGTGCGCGAGGCGCTCCAGCGCTCGTTCGACCTGCTCGGCGGCGTCCCGCTCGACCCTCGGCCACCCGCTTCGGCGCTGCTCGCGTCCGACGAGGTGAGCGAGCAGCTCGGCGCTGCCTCGGGCCAGCTCGCGCCAGGTGGCGGCCGACTGCAGCGCGCCAAGGCGATCGAGCAGATCGAGCACGAAGTCCCGCAAGGCGAGCGCCTGCTCGGCCTCGCGTCGCAGGCGGCGAGCGTGCGCCTCGAGGTCGTCGGCTTCCTTTGCCCTGGCCTCCTCCTGGCGTCCAGCGGCGTAGCTCGTCAGCCGGTCGTGCCACTCGGTCCGCGAGGTGCCTACGACGCCCGCATCGCGCGACAGCCGCTCCCACGCCACGGCCGGCACGGGCCGACCGGCCGCGGTTCGGACCGGGGCCCCGGCCAGGATGCGGAAGACCTCGTCCCGGTGGGGAGGCCGTCCGGCCAGGGTGAGGACGTGGAGGAGGGTCCGACCGGCCACCCGGTCGGCCAGGTGGTCGGGGGCGGCACCGTTGCACGGGATCGACGCCGCATCCAGGTGCTGGTGCACGAGCGAGGCGTAGTGGTCGTCGGCGGGGTGGACGATGGCGATCCGCTCGAGGCTGGTGCCGGCCCGGGCGGCGTCGACGACGACCCGCACCGCCGCCCGGATCTCCTCGTCGGCGTCGGAGGTGGTGATGACCCGCAACGCCGGGATGGACGGTGCCGGCTCGTGCCGCGCGGCGGGTGGGGGGGCGCCGAGCCAGCTGAGCGAGCGGAGCACGGCCTGGTCGGCGTCGGCGCTGCCGGTGAGCCCGACCAGCACGGTGACCGGGACACGACGGGCCGCCGACGCGAGCAGGCGGGCGGCTCGGCGCCCGAGCTGCTGCGGGAGGAACACCAGCACCTGTCCGAGGCCAGCCGCGACCGGATGGCCGCGCTCGAGCTCGTCGGCCGCGGTGTCGAGCAGGTCGGCTTCGTCGAACCAGTCCGGGGCCAGGCGCTGCTTCACCGCCCGGTGGAGCCGCACCACATCGCGGGCCTGGGAGGACGACGCGCCGAGACGCCCCAGGGCCTCGGCCGACAGGTCGGCCAGCTGCTTGTGGGCGGCGACCAGTGCCTCCTCGGTGGCTGGATGCTCCCACACGGGTTCGAACACGCCTGGATCGAGGCGGAGCTGCTCTTGGACTGCGGCGAGCAGCACAGGGTTGGACACCGGTCGCCGACCCTCGGCGGCGAGGGCGGCGGCGCCGAGCAGCTCGCCGAGGCGGTAGGCCGTGACGAAGGTGACCGCGACCAGCCCGTCGCCGGTCGCCAGCCGCCGGCGAGCGGCGACCCCGACGTAATTGGAGGGGACGACGACGGTGACGTGCCGGAGCGCATCGCCCGCCTTGGCCGCCCGTACGCACCGAGCCAGCTCGTCGTGGGCGCCAGGGCCATAGGGAACGGGAACGACGTCGATGGGCACGGTAGGGACAATCGTAGGGAAGGGGTGCGCGACCGTTGGCCGGGTGGGTTATTCGCGGGCGCTGGCCTCGGCCAGGCTCCGCAGCTCGGCCACGGCGTGCGCCAGCCCGGCCGGGTCGCGGTAGAGCGAGGTGCCCGCGACCAGCACGTTGGCGCCCGCGCCGGCGGCCCCGGTCACGGTGTCCGGGCTGATGCCGCCATCGACCTCGATGTCGATGTCAAGCCCCGCTCGTTCGATCATGCTGCGGACCTCGGCCACCTTGGGCTCCATCGTCGCCAGGTAGCTCTGGCCGCCAAACCCCGGGTTCACGGTCATCACGAGGACCATGTCCACGAGGTCGAGCACGTGCGACACCGCGGTGGCGGGAGTGGCCGGGTTCAGGGCGACGGCCGCCTTCGCGCCGAGCGAGCGGACGAGGCCGAGCGAACGGTGCAGGTGGCGGGTCGACTCGGCGTGGACGATGAGCATCTGGCAGCCAGCCGCCACGTAGCGCTCGGCCATGAGGTCGGGCTCGAGCACCATCAGGTGCGCCTCGAACGGCA
>CAZTVJ010000183.1:0-1511 GCA_964616935.1 uncultured Acidimicrobiales bacterium
ACCTGCAGGAGCACTCGGTCGTGCTGGTGCGCGGCGGCCGGGTGAAGGACCTGCCGGGCGTGCGCTACAAGGTCGTGCGCGGCACGCTCGACGCCAGCGGCGTGAAGAACCGCAAGCAGGCCCGCAGCCGTTACGGCGCGAAGAGGGAGAAGTAGCCATGCCCCGCAAGGGTCCCGCCCCCCGCCGTGAGCTGACGCCCGACCCGGTCTACCGGTCGGTGCTCGTCACCCAGCTCGTCAACAAGATCCTGCTCAGCGGCAAGCGGTCCATCGCCGAGCACATCGTCTACGACGCGCTCAGCCAGGTCGAGGAGAAGACGGGCGCCGAGCCCATCGCCACGCTGAAGCGGGCCATCGACAACGTAAAGCCGCCGCTGGAGGTCAAGAGTCGCCGGGTGGGTGGTGCCACCTACCAGGTGCCGGTCGAGGTGCGTCCCCGCCGGGCCACGACGCTGTCCATCCGCTGGGTCGTCGGGTTCTCGCGGGCCCGCCGGGAGAAGACGATGGCGCAGCGCCTCGCCAACGAGCTGATGGATGCGGCCAACGGTGTCGGCGCCTCCATCAAGCGTCGCGACGACATGCAGAAGATGGCCGAGTCCAACAAGGCGTTCGCGCACTACCGCTGGTAGGCCACAGCGCAGCCGGAACCGTTGGGCTCCGGCCGACGTTCAACAGACGTTCACCCCCGTGGCCGGGCCCTGGTGCCCGGTCACCACCGTGGTCCCCCCGACGATGACGACGAAGAAGTGATGGTAGATGGCCAATCGTGAGTTCCCCCTCGAGCGAACCCGGAACATCGGGATCATGGCGCACATCGACGCGGGCAAGACCACGACGACCGAGCGCATCCTCTACTACACCGGCAAGACCTACAAGATCGGTGAGGTGCACGAGGGCGCCGCCCAGATGGACTGGATGCCCCAGGAGCAAGAGCGCGGCATCACCATCACGTCGGCGGCCACCACGTGTCAGTGGAAGGGTCACTGGATCAACATCATCGACACGCCCGGCCACGTCGACTTCACCATCGAGGTGGAGCGGTCGCTGCGGGTGCTCGACGGTGCCGTCGCCGTCTTCGATGCGGTGGCCGGCGTCGAGCCGCAGACCGAGACGGTGTGGCGCCAGGCCAACCGGTACCGCGTCCCGCGCATCTGCTTCGTGAACAAGATGGACCGCATCGGGGCGGACTTCTTCCGGACCGTCGCCATGATCGAGGACCGCCTCGACGCCACCCCCGCCGTCATCCAGCTGCCGATCGGCGCCGAGGGCCACTACAAGGGCATCGTCGACCTCGTGACCATGACCGCGAGGGTGTGGGACGAGGGAAAGGGCGAGGAGTGGCAGGAGGTACCCATCCCGGCCGAGCTCGAGGCCCAGGCCCAGGAGTGGCGGGCCAAGCTGCTCGACGTCGTGGCCAGCGAGGACGATGACCTCATGGAGAAGTACCTCTCCGACGAGGAGCTGAGCGCCGACGACATCCGCCGCGCCATCCGCAAGGGCACCCTCAGCTTC
>CAZTVJ010000184.1:0-4260 GCA_964616935.1 uncultured Acidimicrobiales bacterium
CACGCCTTGGCGGGGCGATCGGCCCTCCCGGAGCAGCGTGAGGTGGGCCATGGAGAAGCGGCACCTTGGTGACGTGGTCGTGTTGATCCCAGGGATCCTCGGCAGCGTGCTAGCCCGCGACGGCAAGGACGTGTGGGCCCCGACCGGCGGAGCCGCCGTGCGCGGGCTGTGGAGCTTGGGCCGCAGCATCAAGAGCCTGCGGCTCACCGACGACCCGTGGGAGGTCGACGACCTCGGCGACGGCGTCACCGCCACCCGGCTGGTGCCCGACATCCACCTCGTCCCCGGGTTCTGGACGATCGACGGCTACGGCGACATCGCCACGATGATCACCGAGACGTTCGACGTCGTACCGGGTGAGACCTACCTGGAGCTGCCCTATGACTGGCGCCGCGACAACCGGGTGGCGGCCCGCAAGCTGAAGGCGCTCACCGACGAGAAGCTCCACGCTGCCCGCCAGACGAACCCCGACGCCAAGCTGATCCTGGTCGGCCACTCCATGGGCGGGCTCGTCGCCCGCTACTTCCTGGAGTGCATGGACGGCTGGAAGGACACGCGGATGCTCGTCACGTTCGGGACGCCCTACCGAGGCTCGCTGAACGCGGTCGACTTCGTGGCCAACGGCTTCGTGAAGAAGGTGGGCCCGCTGAAGGTCGTGGACCTCAGCGACCTGCTGCTGTCGTTCACCTCGGTGCACCAGCTGCTGCCCATCTACCCCTGCGTCGACCTCGGGGCCGGCTACGTGCGCGTCGCCGAGACGAACGGCGAGATCCCCAACCTCGACGTGGCCCGGGCCCAGTCCGCCCTGGTCGACTTCCATCGGGCCATCGAGGCCGGCGTGGCCTCGCACGAGCCGACGTACGAGATCCACTCGATCGTCGGCATCACCCAGGGAACGTTGCAGTCGGCCCGGCTCGACGGTGGGCGGATCGTGATGGAGTCCACCTACGACGGCGAGGACATGGGGGGCGACAGCACCGTGCCGCGGGTCTCGGCCACGCCCATCGAGACCGACGACCGAGCACCGGCCTACCAGCCGATGTACTCGGGTGATCGGCACGGCTCGCTGCAGAACGCCGACCCGGTCCAGACGCAGCTGCTCGGCATCTTCACCCGCAAGACCATCCCGAGCCTGCGCGACATGCAAGGGCTGAGGCTCGAGCTCGACGAGATCTTCTCCGAGGGCGAGCCTCTGGCGGCCACCGTGCTGCCCGACACCGCGAACCTCGATCTGGTCGCGACGCTCGTCGACCTCGGCACCGGCCGGGCCGTCGGCGCGCCGACACCGCTGCAGCGCGATCAGGACGACGTTCACCACGTCGAGCTGGCTCCCCTCCCGCCGGGCGACTACCGCATCACGATCGAAGGCACGGGCAAGAGCGCGGGATTGGCCGACCCCGTGCACGGGCTCGTGTCCGTGGTGGGCGACGAGCCGGACTGATGGCGGGCACCGTCTACGCGTTGGTCGTCGGGATCAACGACTACCGGGCTCCGCTCAGCGCGCTGTACGGGTGCCGCAACGACGTCGAGCACCTACGGACCTTCCTCGAAGGCCGGCTCGGCACCGCCCTCCAGCTCCGCGTCCTGGTCGACGACCAGGCGGCCCGCCAGGCGCTGATCGACGCCTTCCGCAGCCATCTCGGCCAGGCGGGGGCAGGGGATGTGGCGCTGTTCTGCTTCAGCGGCCATGGCTCGGAGGAACCGGCCCCGCCGGAGTTCGCACCGCTCGAACCCTCCGGTCGCATCCAGACCCTGATGTGCTGGGACAGCGGCCGCCGAGTGGACGGCAAGCTCGTCCGGGGTCTGTCCGACAAGGAGCTGGCGCTGCTCCTCGACGAGGTCGCAGCCGGAGGCGCCCACGTCGCGGTGATCCTCGATTGCTGCCACTCGGGCAGCGGCACGCGCGACGAGGCCGTCACCGTTCGCCAGTGGCTGCCCCGGCCGGAAGCGGCCGCGCCAGAAGACCGGGACGTGGTGGCGGAGCTGGCAGCGGCCCGTGGCACCGACGAGTTCCTTCCCGGCGTCGTCGAAGGTTGGAGTGCGCTGCAGAAGGCGGCGTCACGCGATGCGGGAACGGCCGACCAGACCGGCGCGGTGCGCCACGTCGCCCTCTCGGCCTGCCGATCCGAACAGGTGGCCAAGGAGCAGAAGTTCGGCGACCAGGTGCGGGGAGCTTTCTCCGTCGGGTTCCTCGACGCCCTCCAGGCTCTCGGACCGACCACGAGCTACCGGGCCCTCCTGGCCGCGGTGCGTTCCCGGGTCGAGCGATCGACGTCCGAGCAGACGCCCGTGCTCTACCCCGTGAACGACGGTGGCCCCGCCGACCTGCAGTTCCTCACCGGCGCCGCAACCGCGAGCAGCGCGGGCATCACCATGACCCGGGGGCGGGAGGCCTGGGAGGTGGATGCCGGCTCGGTGCACGGCCTGCACGCACCCGAGGAAGGCCAGGAGTTCCGCCTCGCGTGCCTGGCCGCCGACGGGTCCGTGGCCGGCGTGGTGCGCGTGCTTGCGGTGACTCCGGGACGCTCGACGGTCGAGCCGGTCGGTTGGACACCCGCCGACGTCACCTACCGCGCCGTCGTGGTGGACGTGCCGCTCCCTCCGGCCACCGTCTCGTTCGACACCGGCGCGGAGGGAGCCTCCGGCACGACCCCGGTGAACCCGCCGGCGGCCTACGCCACCGCCGCGTACGAGCTCGTACGTTCACGCCTGCGTAAGAGCGGGCCGGGCGGCACGCCGTCGCCCTTCATCAGCGGGGCGCCCGCCGGCTCGGCCGCGCTGGCCCTGCGGGTGGCCGCGTTCACCGACGGCTACCAGGTGGCGCAGGACGGCTCGGTTGCCGGGGAGCCGCTCCGGGTGAACGGGCCGTGCCTGCGCATCCTGCGGGCCGACGGCACCCCTGTCGCCGGTGACGTCAGCGGTCTCGACGAGGGCGCGGCCGACAAGGTGGTGGCGCGCCTGGAGCACGTCGCCCGCTGGGAGATGCTCCGCAGCCTCAGCGACACGGGCTCGGCCCTGCGCAATGCGGTCCGGCTCGAGGTCGTGCTCGCCGAACCGGGCGAGACGGCACCGCCGGCCGATCGGACGCCACTCGTTCCCGAGGCCGGCTACCAGCTCGCCTACCGCGCCGCGGGCGACGGCTGGGAACCACCGACGGTGTTCCTCCAGCTCCGCAACACGAGCGAGCGGGACCTCTACGTCACCCTGCTCGACTTCAACGACCGGTACGGGTTCAGCCCGCTGCTGCCCACCGAGAAGCTCGTGGCCGGACACACCCGCTGGGTGCTCGACGGCACGCCGATCACCGTCCAGCTGCCCGGCGGGCGGGCCGTGGAGCCCGGTGCGGCCGTGAAGGACTGGTTGCAGGTCATCGTGAGCGACGCCGAGTTCGAGACCCCAGCGCCTCCCCTGCCGGCGCTGGACGAGCGCATCCCTCCTCCCGAAGCCAGCCGGGGGGAAGGCGAGGTCGCCACATCGGCCTTGGATCGACTGCTGGGCCGCGCCTCCCATCGCGCAGTCACCCGCGGTGACACCGCGCCAACGAGCGCGCCCGAATGGGCGGTCGTGACGATCCCGATGGTGACCGAGGTGCCCCGGTAGACCGAGCTTCAGACCGCGCGCGCCGCTGCCATCAGCTGTGACGCGCCAGCGGCCGACTTCGGGCCCCACTTGCCGTCGATCGACGTCGGCGTCGACGGGTACAGGCCCTTGGCGGCGAGCGCCTCCTGCGCCTTCTTCACCGCCGCCTCCGTACGAGGGCCGAACACGCCGTCGCTGCGGGTGAAGTCGGCAAAGGCGAACAGGCGCAGGAAGTCCTGCATCCGCATCACATCGGCGCCGCGGCTGTTGAGCTGCAGCGGACCTTCGGGCAGGGCATCGACGACGGTGGCGTCGGCCACCACCACGCCGCTCTGCGTCAGCAGCGAATCGATGGCCGAGCCGCGGTTGGCTTCGGCCCACGTCCGCTCGATGTGCAGCCACTGGCCCCAGGGCTGACCCATGCCGGTCGTCTGGCTGGGCGTGGCCGGCTTCCAGCCTCCGTAGGACTTCCAGTACTTGCAGGCCTGGTAGTCGTGCACAGCCTGGATGCCGAGCGCCGAGGAGTTGTCGATGCAGAACCCGATGACCGTGTCGGCCGTGGCCCGGCCCGGGCCAGGACCGGCCCAGCGCCAGTCCCATGCCATGCCCCAGTTGTGGAGGCTCGGCATGGACTTGCCCCGCATCGGTCGAGCCGGCCTGGCCAGGATGCCGAGATCGGCG
>CAZTVJ010000185.1:0-17736 GCA_964616935.1 uncultured Acidimicrobiales bacterium
GACACCACCAGGCGCAGCACCTTGACGCGGCCGTCGCGGTCGAAGCCGACGTCGACCTCCTGCTCCTGGTCGCGCCCATGGGTCATCTGCACCATGGCTTCGCTGCGGGTCTGCGCGAACTTCACCGGCCGTCCGGTCCACTTCGACAACAGCGGCGCCAGGAACAGCTCCGGGTACCAGACGATCTTGGCGCCGAAGCCACCGCCGACGTCGGGCGCGATGACCCGACATTGGTTCTGGGGCACGTCGAGCCACGTGGCCAGGTAGTTGCGCAGGTGGTGGGGCGCTTGGAAGGTGGCCCACATCGTGATGCCGTCGCAGTCCCAGTTGGCGAGGCACGCCATCGGCTCGATGGGCACGGCAGCGCAGCGCTGGTTGACGATGCGGAGGTGAGCCCGCTGGTCGCAGCGGTCGAGGTCGCGCTCGAGGTCGTCGAGCATCGGCACACTTGTGATGATGTTCGATCCGTGGTGCGGGAACAGGAGCGCAGCATCGGAGGCCGTCGCCGCCGAAATGGTCGTGACCGCAGGCAGCTCGTCGTACTCGACCACCACGGCGGCCACTCCGTCGGCCGCCGCGTAGCGGTCCTCGGCCACGACGACGGCCACCGGCTCCCCGACCCAGTGCACCTTGTTGCGGGCCAGCACGGGGCGCTCCAGATCCGGGGGGCCACCCGGCAGGTCGGGGTGGTCGGCGAAATCGGCGATGGTCCAGACCCCGAGGACGCCCGGCACTTCAAGCGCGGCGCGCACGTCGATGGCCACGAGGTCGGCATGGGCCACGCTGCTCGTGACGAACGATGCGAACGTGCACCGCGGCGGCGCCATGTCGTCGACGTACGTGCCCCGACCGGCCAGCAGCTTGGGATCCTCTTTGCGCAGCACCCTCGCGCCCACGAGGCTCATCGCAGCCTCCCTCCGGTCATCTGGTCGGTCACCTGGTCGGTCATCTGGTCGGTCTGGTTGGTCGTCAGGGCTTGAGGTGGTGGCCTTCTCGGTCCTGCGGGTCGTACCACCACTCCTCGGCGTTCTGCTTCGAAGCCTCGGTCTTCGGACTGCCCCACCCTATGACCCGGCCGAGGAAGAACTCGGGGCCGCTCTCCTCGCGCCGCCACCAGCGTCGCTCGCCGCCGTGGACCTTCTTGCGGTACGAGCTGAAGCCGACCGCAGCGATGAGCGCGACCCCGAAGAAGAGGCTCTCGACCCAGGTCGCCGAGATACCCGCCAACTGCAAGCCCTTCACGCCGCTCTGCAGCACGAAGACAGCCAGGACGGTTCCCCAGACGTTGAAGCGCCGCTTGAACTGCGTAGCGCCGAGGAACGCCGCAGCGAACGCGGGCAGGAGGTAGGGCACGCCTGACTGCGCCTGGGTGCTCCCGAACTGGGAAGCGAAGAGCACGCCGCCTATGGCGGCGAACATCGCCGAGGCCACGAGGGCACCCCACGTGTACCGGTCGGTCTGCACGCCCGCCAGCCGGGCCGCCTCACGCCCGCCGCCCGTGGCGAACAGGTACCGGCCGAGGGCGGTGTGCTCGAGCACGAACCACAGCACCACGGCGATCACGAGCGCGTAGAGCACCGACTTGTTGATGCCCCATGCGAGCTCGCCGGTGAGGGACTTGAAGCCCCGGGGGAAGCCGAGGATGGACTTGTTCTCCGACAGCCAGATGCCGTAGGCGATGAGGATGCTCGACATGCCGAGCGTGGCGATGAACGAGTCGATCCTCAGCCGCACCACGAGGAAGCCGTTCAGCACCCCGACGAGGAGCCCGACGGCCATCGCCATCAGGATCGACACCCAGATCGGCCACTGCTGGGTCACCAGGCTCCAGGCCACGGTCACCGCGGAGGCCGACACCATGGCACCGATCGAGAGGTCGAAGACGCCGGCGGACAGCGGCACGAGCAAGCCGAGCGCCACGACCATCAGGATGGCCTGCTGGTTGAGGACCGACCGGTGGGTCAGCCAGGTGAGCCAGGTGTCGGGCACCCACAGTGAGAACACGATCCAGATGGCTGCGAAGAGGTAGAGCACGCCGATGTTGCGAGGGTGGAGCTTCTTCCACTTGAAGGGCGATCGCCGGGTGTCGAACCGGCTCTCGACCTTGTCGGGCCGCTCGGTCTTCTCGTGCTTGACCGTGTATCTCCTCGTGAGCTTGTTCCTCTTCAGCACGGGCCGGGCCACGACCTCGCCCGTGGTCTCGTCGATCTTCATGCCCGCCTCCGAACGCGCCGGCTGGCCCGCCGGACCCAGGTGAGCAGGCCCCCGTCGGTACCTTCGGGTCCGGATGGCATCTCGGGCGTCGTGGCGGGCTCGGGCTCGGGCTCGTCAAGGTCGCCGTCGTGGCGGATCACCTTCGTCATCACCTGCTTGCGGGAGATCCGGCTGGTCCTGCGGTGAGAAGTTGCGCCCAGCGTCTCGGCGACCAGGCGCTCCTCGGTCAGGCTCGAGCCAGCCAGCTCGGCGGCCACCGTGCCCCCACGAAGGACGAGGACGCGGTCGCACATGTGCACCAGCTCCTCGTTGTCGCTCGACGTCAGCAGGATGGCCATGCCGTCGGCGGCGGCCCCGGCGATGTGACGGTAGATCGAGGCCTTCGCACCGACGTCGACGCCCTGCGTCGGTTCGTCGAGCAGGAGCACCTTGGGCCGGGTGCGCAGCCAGCGGGCCAGCACCGCCTTCTGCTGGTTGCCGCCGCTGTACTTCTCGAGCCGGCGGTCGAGCAGCGGCGGCTGCATCTCGAGGTGCTCGATCCACTCGGCGACGTCACGGCGTGCCGCCCTGTGGTCGAGGCGCCAGCCCCGCTCGAGGGGCCCGTAGCGGGGCAGTGGCACGTGTTCGACGACCTTGTCGGTGGCGACGAGTCCGAGCACCTTGCGGTCCGCCGGCACGAGCGCCATCCCCGCCGTGATCGAGTCGCGCGGCGTCGCGAACACCTTCGTCTTGTCGACGAGCACCTTGCCGACGAAGCGCGGCGTGACCCCGAACAGGCAGCCGGCGATCTCGTCGCGCCCTGATCCGACGAGGCCGGCAATGCCGAGCACCTCACCCTCGCGCACCTTGAGGCTCACGCCGCGAAGGGTCAGGCCGAACACCGTGTCGGCCTCCAGGACCGGACGGCCGGTGTGCGCCGGCGGCGTCGCGTACAGCTCGCTGACGCGGCGGCCGACGATCAGCTCGATGAGCCGGCCGGCGTCGAGCGATTCCACAGGGACACCCGCGGCGACGACCCGACCATCGCGCAGGACGGTGACGCGGTCGGCAAGCTCGAGCACCTCCTCCAGGATGTGGCTCACAAAGATCACCCCGTGGCCGCGGGCGACGACGTGGCGCACTTCGCGGAACAGCGCATCGACCTCACTGCGGTTCAGCGACGCGGTGGGCTCGTCGAGAACGAGCAGGCCCGGGCGGTCGTCGTCCCAGTCTTGCAAGGCCCGCACGATGGCGATGGCGGCTCGCTCCGCCGCGGTCAGCGTGGCGACCGGTTGGCGCACGTCAGGAGCCACACCGAAGCGCACCAGGAGCTCCTGAGCGCGGGCCGCCTCGGCCCGCCACAGGATGCGACCCCCGGCGCCCGTGAGGTAGCCCCGGCCGAGGCCGAGGTTCTCGACGGCCGAGAGGGTGGGCACCAGCCCGAGGTCCTGGTGGACGATGCGGATGCGCTGGCGCTGCTCGGCGTCGAGGTGCCACAGGTCGACAGGCTGTGCGCCCAAGGCCACCCGAGCGCCGTGGTCGGCCTTCACGTAGCCCCCGAGCAGCTTGATCAGCGTGCTCTTGCCCGAGCCGTTCTGCCCGACGAGGGCGTGCACCTCGCCCGGTCGTACCTGGAGGTGGGCACCGTCGAGGGCCACCTGGCCCGGGTAGGTCTTGGACAGGTAGTCGATGAACAGGAGCGGTGCAGGGGAGGCCGTGGGCCTCCCCTGCTCCTTCATTGCCATGATGGTCTGCTCAGACACCCCAGAGCTTCTTGAACTGGTCCTGGAAGCCTTCGACTCCGGGCCACAGCGCGGCCGGATCCTGAATGGAGTCCTTCTCCAGGATCTGCAACGGCAGGCCGTTCACCAAGATGTCCGGGTGGCCGTCGACCTTGGCCCCGGCGGGCGGCGTGGCCCGTCCCGGCTCCTGACCGGCCAGCACCCTGGCCGCGACGTCAACCGCCCGCCAGCCCAGCAGCTCACTGGCCAGGCCGACCTCGGCCTCCTGGTGCTGGCCGTCGGCGATGAAGCCGAAGTTGAGCGGGCCGCCGGCCTGGGAGACGGCCTTGGCCTGGTCGATCAGCCCGGCCGACTGCAGCGCCTCGGGGACGCCGAAGAGCATGCCGCCGAAGGCGTAGGCCAGGAAGTCGAGATCTTTGTTGGCCTGCAGCTTCGACACGATCTGCCCGGGGAGGTTGACGCCGAGATCCGTGACGGCGACCTCCTGGGTGTCGACCTTGCACTCGGGGCAGACCTTCTTGATCTCGTCCTGGAAGCCCTTCTGGACGGTCGAGAGCACCGGGAACGTCGGCAGGCCGACGAACAGGATGTTCTTGTTCTTGCTCTGCGTCGCTGCGTAGTCGGCCATGAGCACGCCGTAGAAGTAGTAGTCGTCGTCGGTCAGGAGGTTGGCGGCGATGCCGTTGCCGGGCTCGTAGCTCTCGGGGATCGACCAGGCGACCACCGGGACCTTGGCGTCCTCCAGCGTCTTCAGCTGCGACGCGAACCACTCACGGGGATTGCCGCTGGTCAGGACGACATCGGGCTTGGCGGCGATGGCGGCGTCGAAGGCCGAGGCCACCGTCTCGGGCGTGTCCTTGTGGGCGGCCGACTCGAAGCTCCAGCCGAGCGCCGTCGCTGCGCCCTCGATGCCCGTCTTGATCTCCTCGCACACCGGCACGCTGCACTGGACGTAGAAGATCTTCTTGCCCTTTGGCGCGGCGACCGGCTCGCTGAAGGGCAGCGCCGTCACCGGCTTGCGGAACTCGTCGACGCGGGCCTGCGCGTCGCCGCCCGATGGGGCCGCCGTGGTGGCCGGCGCAGCGCTGGTCGTACCGGCGGCGGCGGTCGTCGTGGCTGCGGGTGCGACCGTCGTGGCCGCTGTCGCCGTGGTGCCACTGTTGGTCGTGCTGTCGCTGCCGCAGGCCGAGGCAACGAGCGCCCCGGCGAACAACACGGCGACCACGAGGTGGGCGCGTCGGCGCCCTGTGTGCACTGCCATGGTCTTCCCCCTGTTGGTGCTCGCGGATCAGGAGCTGATCCCGGGGTTACACTCGCACATCGCGGGTTGGCGGCATCGAACCTGCGCAGGAGCTTGCGTTGAGCGACGTGGCGGTGGTCGCGATCAGCCCCTTCGACGACGGCACCCCCGACGACGAACTGCCCAGGAACGTCCAGCCTGCTGCGCAACGACGGCAGCGTCCGCCTGCCCCGCGACACCCGTGCGCTCAGCCCTCCGAGCTTGGCCTCTGGTTGGCCCGGCGCAGCCGGTCCGATAGCGAGCGCATCACCTCGAGGGCAAAGTACGGCGTGTCCTGCACGAGCACGAGGAAGACGCCCTGGCTGATGGGGGCCAGCGTCACGTCAGTGACGGCGGTGACGGTGGCGCTCCGTGGCCGCTTGTCGATGAGCGACATCTCGCCGAATGACTCGCCTCCCCCGAGGCGAACCGAGCGCTGCTCGTCGTAGGCGACGTCAACCTCGCCCTCGACGACGACGTACATCGAGGTGCCGGCGTCTCCTAGGGAGAAGATCGTGTCGCCGGCGGCGAAGGACTCCTTCTCAAGCTTGGGTATGTAACGTCTGAGGTCCACGAAGTCTCCGTTCGCGCGGGTCTCGGTCCGGTGCTGCGACGCACGGTAGTGGTGCCTTCAGCACACGCTCGGCGGTGTCGCCCGACCCTCACCGCCAGGACACCCCACGTTCATCTCGGTGCGGCTCGCCACCAAGGAACAGTGTCACTCTGGGTCGTCAGGTACGCCGGCATCGACTGCGCCGGCGCGCTCGTCACGAGCCGCCCACTCGACGAGCTCGTCGCTGGCGAACACCGCTCCGTCGAGAGCCTGCACTGTTGACGACAGGGTCGACACCCCCCGTCGCTCGTCGCGGCCCATGCGGTGAGGCCCTGGCCCCCCAGGATGCACCCGATGGCGGTCGGGGTCGCGGCCCGAAGCGCCAGCCCCGCGCCGAGCTCGGTCGCACCGCAGCCCAGCTGTTGGTCGCCGAGGTGACCGAAGGAACACCACCATCGTCAGGTCATCTTCGAGCCCGAGCTCGTCGTCCGGGAGTCGACCGGACCCCGCCGCCGGCGCTCCAGCCGCTGAGCTCCGGCGATGGGTCACGTCAGCCGTCGGCATCGACCCAGTCGAGCGTGCGGGTCACCGCCTTCTTCCACTGCGCGTACTGGCGCTCTCGTGTGGCTTCATCCATCTGCGGCAACCAGCGCTTGTCCTCGGACCAGTTGGCGCGCAGATCCTCGACGTCGGGCCAGTAGCCCACGGCGAGTCCGGCGGCGTAGGCCGCACCGAGCACCGTCGTCTCGATCACCGACGGCCGCACGACGGGCACGTTCAGGATGTCGGCCTGGAACTGCATCAGCAGCTCGTTCCTCACCATGCCGCCGTCCACCTTCAGCGTCTGCAACGCGACGCCGGAGTCGGCCTCCATCGCCTCGACCAGCTCTCGTCCCTGGAACGCCGTGGCTTCGAGGGTCGCTCTGGCGAGATGGCCGCGGTTGACGAAGCGCGTGAGGCCCACGATCGCCCCCCGAGCGTCATCGCGCCAGTGCGGCGCGAAGAGACCCGAGAACGCGGGCACGAAGTACACCCCGCCGTTGTCGTCCACCGTTCGCGCCAGCACTTCGACGTCGGCGGCGGAATCGATGAGCTGCAGGTTGTCCCTCAGCCATTGCACGAGCGCTCCCGCGATCGCGATGGAGCCCTCCAGCGCGTACACCGCAGGCGCATCGCCGATCCGGTAGCCGACGGTGGTGATGAGGCCGTTCGTCGAGGCCACCGGTTTCGTACCGGTGTTGAGGAGCAGGAAGTTGCCGGTGCCGTAGGTGTTCTTCGCATCACCGACGTCGAAGCACGTCTGGCCGAACAGTGCAGCCTGCTGATCCCCGAGGTCGCCGGCCACGGGCACTCCGGCGACTCCGGGGATCCGGGCTTCGCCGTAGACCTCACTCGAGGAGTGGATCTCGGGCAGCATCGACCGAGGGATGCCGATGGCGTCGAGGTTGGCCTGGGCCCAATCGAGGGTCTCGAGGTCCATCAGGAGGGTTCGACTGGCGTTCGTCACGTCCGTGACGTGGATGCCACCGTTGGCGCCACCGGTGAGGTTCCAGAGGATCCAGGTGTCCATGGTGCCGAAGGCGAGGTCGCCGGCGTCGGCCCGCGCCCGCAGACCGGGAACGTTGTCCAGCATCCAGCGAACCTTCGGGCCGGCGAAGTAGGTGGCCAGCGGGAGGCCGGTGCTCGCCCGGAAGCGATCCTGGCCCTCGCCGGCTCCGAGGTCGCGACAGAGCTGCGCCGTGCGCGTGTCCTGCCACACGATCGCGTTGTGGACCGGTTCGCCGGTGGCGCGGTCCCAGATGACCGTCGTCTCGCGCTGGTTCGTCACGCCGATGGCGGCCAGGTCGGTGGCGGCGAGCCCTACCGATGAGAGCGCTTCCGCGATCACCTCGCGCGTCCGCTCCCAGATCTCCACGGGTCGGTGCTCGACCCACCCGGGCTGGGGGTAGATCTGCTCGTGCTCCTTCTGCGCGAAGCCGACGGGTTTGCCGGCCGCGTCGAAGATCACGAATCGTGTGCTGGTCGTGCCTTGGTCGATCGCGGCGACGTACCGGGCCATGCCTGCTCTCCTGGTTCGGGTTTGGGTCATCGTGGAGTGGTCGCCGGCAGTGTCAGTCGCCCTCTCGAACCACCTCGCCGAGTGTCTTGGCGTGCGGGCTCGGTGCCGTGTGTCGGGCCGACAGCACGTTCTGGATCACGAGGTCGTAGGCGAACGCGCCGATCAGTCCGCCCACGATCGGCGCCACGATCGGCACCCACCAATACGTGCCGAGGTTCGCCGATCCGCCGGGGAATGCGGCTGAGCCCCAGCCCGCGAGCCAAGCCAGCAGCCGCGGTCCGAGATCACGGGCCGGGTTGATGGCGTAACCGGTGTTGGCACCGAGCGATGTGCCAATGGCGAACACCGCGAGCCCGATGACGACCGGGCCGAGGTTGGCGCGCGGCGGCGTGTTCATCAGGTCGCTCACCGCCATGATGAAGACGACGAGGAAGGCCGCGCCGACCATCTCGGTGACGATCGGCCCCCAGTAGGTGTTGAAGTAGTCGGCAGGGCCGGTGACGAAGATCCCGACGCTCGATCCGCCGTTGCGGACGATGCCGTTGGTCTGCTCGAAGGCACCGATCGCCTCGAAGAACAGGCCGTACACGAGCGCCGCCCCGGCGAACGCACCAAGGACCTGCGCACCGATGTAACCCGCCACCCGAGACCAGGGGAACCCGCGGCGTACGGCGAAGGCCAACGTGACGGCGGGGTTGAGGTGGGCACCGCTGACACCCCCGGCCACGTACACCCCGAACGTCACGGCCATCGCCCAGCCGAGGGTGATGATGAGCCAGTCGCCGCCGCCGACGAACGCCGATTGCGTGCGTCCCGATTCGGGCAACGCCGCCAGCGTGGTGGCCACCACGCCACAGCCGAACGTGATGACGACGAACGTGCCGAAGAACTCGGCGAGGTAGTCGCCGGCGGGCGTCGTTCGCCACATCGCGCGCCGGGCGGTCGTCGTCTCCTGCCGTGGCGGCACGTGCTCGTTCGTCAGCGCCTCGTCGGCCATGCGCGCACCTCGTTCGAGCTCGTCTCGTCGTCACGACCGTCCACCGAGGGACCGTTCGAGTCGTGGGTATTGCTATCAAATGGTTACGAAGGGGGCAACGGATGGCCTCATCGTCGTAAACCCGCGGTGAAGCGACCTGAACCCTGCACCGAACGAGCGCGGGTCACGGGTCGAGGAGCACGCCCGGGTTGAGGACGCCGTTCGGGTCGACCGCGTGCTTGGCGGCGCGCAGCGCCTCGGCGAAGAGGTCGGGGCGTTGGCGGTCGTACTGCGGGCGGTGCATGCGGCCGACGGCGTGGTGGTGGGTGATCGTTCCGCCGGCAGCCAGCACCGCCTCGCTGGCGGCTTGCTTGATCTCGGACCATTGCGACAGCTCGGAACCTTGCTGCCCCATGCCGAACCACGTGTAGTACGGCGCCGGCCCGTCGGGGTACACATGGGTGAAGCGGCAGGAGAGCTCCGCCGTCGAGCCGAACACCTCGTGCAGCGCGCCCGTCACGTGGCGGCGGACCTCGGCATCGAAGTCGGGCCAGCGGTCCCAGGTGATCGCGGTCTCGAAGGTGTCGGCCACGAGCCCGAGGCTGGTGTCCACCCCGGGATCGACGCCGATGAACGCATCGCGCCACGCACCGACGCTTCCGCCCCGACCGGTGGGCTCGCCCCGCCCGTCGTCGATGCTGATGGCCTCGTCGGCGATGTCCCCGCCGGCGGCACGCGCCAGCTCGACGGCGGCCGCGATCTGGCCACGCTGGGACAGCTCGGCTGACTCGAAGCCGACGATGACGAGGGTCTGGGTGCCGTCGAGCCCAGCCGCCCGCCCCGCCTCGATCGGGTCGAGGATGCGGCAGTTGGCCGGCCACAGCTTCGCTTGGACGATGTGGCGCACCGCGTCGGTGCCGGCCGCCCACGACGGGAACACGATGCCGGCCGTGGCGCGGAACGTGGGCCGGCGCTGGATCCGCATCCAGGCCTCGGTGATGACGCCGAGGATGCCCTCACTGCCGATGACCATCCGGTCGGGACTGGGCCCAGCCCCCGAGCCCGGCAATCGCCGGCTCTCCCACCATCCCTTCGGGGTGAGCATCCGGACCGACTCGACGAAGTCGTCGATGTGCGTGTGGTTGGTCGCGTAGTGACCACCTGAGCGAGTGGCGATCCAGCCGCCAAGCGTCGAGAAGCGGAAGCTCTGGGGGAAGTGGCGCAACGTGAACCCGTGCGGGCGGAGCTGGGCTTCGAGCGCCGGCCCGTACACGCCGGCCTGGATGCGGGCCGCGAGCGAGGTGGTGTCGATCTCGAGCACCTGGTCGAAGCGGTCCATGGCCACCGTTACGACGGCATCGGCTTCGGGCGGGTTCACCCCCCACACCACCGACGAACCGGCACCGAAGGGAACCACCTTCACGCCGGCGGACGAGCACCAGTCGAGCACGTGGACGAGCTCCGCCTCGGTGCGGGGGTGGGCCACCACGTCGGTGGCGTTGGCGAAGCGCAAGTTGAAGGCGTCGGTGCGGTCCGTGAAGTGGGCCCCATGAGAGTGGAAGGCGCGCTCCCACGTGTCGGTCGTGCAGAACTCGGCCAACGTGTCCGGCGCCTGGACCCGCGCCGGGCGAAGCACGGCGTCGCCCAGGCGAGGGATGGGTCGAGGCTTGATGCCGACACCGAAGCGCTTCGAGAGGTGCTCGGCACGCATGGCCCGCTCGGCGTCGGTCGGCTCCTCCGACTCGAGCCCCCAAGCCCAGAACGATCGACGCTCGGTCACGCCGGGACACTACGACCACGTGGCGCCAGCAGCTGCTTGCTCCCGTCGCCCGAGCCGCCGGGCTGATCGGTACGGGGCCGTTCGACCTCGAGGCCCCGGACGACAACCGAGTCTCCTCATGCATCGGCTTCCGAGCGGCGACCGAAGGACCTTCCGCACACGGAGTGTGCATGGCTACTCACTCATGAGTACGCTTGCCGGCGTGGTGCTGGACTCCTCGACGCTCATCTCGCTCGCCCGAGCGGGGTTGCTCCCCGTGCTCACACGACTGCCGTTCGAGCTCGTCGTGTTGGACGTCGTGTGGGAGGAGGTCGTCGTGGCAGGACGGTCAGGCCTGCACGCCGACGCGGTCGCGATCGAGCAAGCCCTCGCCGATCGACCGCGCCAGATCGCGCCCGATGCCAACACGGTCGACGAGGCGGTGCTCCTCGCTGCTGTCGATGACGGCATCCTGGCGTGCAACGACCTGACGCTCGGGCGACGGGCCCGCAACCTCGGGGCGCGGTGGGTCCGCACCGCCGATCTGCTGGTGATCCTCGTGCGATCAGGCGCAGTTGCGATCACCGAAGCAGCAAGCGGAATCGAAGCCCTCTTCAACGCAGGACGCATCAGCCAGGCGATGCGAGACGACTACCTGGAGGTGCTGGCGTGACGGACATCGTTCGCATCAATGCCACGCTCGACCGCTCGCTGCTCGAACGCCTCGATCGGTATGCGGCGCGCAACGCGGAAGATCGCTCGACGGCGATCCGACAGCTGCTTCGCTTGGCACTGCTCCAGCTGAGCAAGGAGGACGCACTCCACTCCTACCGACAGGGGCGGCTGACCTTGCGACAGCTCGCCGAGGCCCTGGACCTCGGCATCTGGGAGGCACACGATCTGCTCGCCAGCGAAGGCGTCGCCGTTGCGCAAGGCAGCATGCGGGAGACAGCGGCCGACCTCGAGGCGCTGCTCCACGCCGCCGCGCGCCGTCCGTCCAGGCGGCGGCCAACCCGTCGGGCGGAGTAGCTCGGGTCGTCGGGTCTCGTGCGGTCGGTTCATGGGGCGCGCCCGGGCGTCACCGGTGGCCGTCAACTCGAATCGGTGGGTTGGGTCAGGCGGCACGACCCGGCCAGACTGGCGCGATGGTCGCAGCGCCAGAGGCGGGGCAGCACGAAGCCCTGGACCGGCGCGGCATGGCCCTCCTGGCCCTGTCGGTGGCGATGGTGGCGTGGGGCGTGTCCGGCGTGGTCGCCAAGTCGGTGGACATGGGCGGCATGGCCCTGGCGGCCTACCGCACGACGGTCGGCGCGGTCGTGCTGCTGGCCGCCTTGGTGGTGACTGGCCGTCGCATCACCTGGGCCGACGTGCGCGCCGGAGCACCCGGAGGCGTCTTCCTCGGCCTGGATCTGGTGCTCTTCTTCTCCGCCGTCAAGCTCACGACGGTCGCCAATGCGACCGTGATCGGTGCGCTCCAGCCGGCACTCGTCATCCTCATCTCCGCGCCCTTGCTGAAGGAGAAGGTCGCCAAGGGCGCCCCGACATGGGCCCTCGTGGGGCTGGCCGGCACCATGTTGGTGATCTTCGGGGCGTCGGGCCTCCCCGGCTGGAGCGTGGGCGGAGACCTGCTGGCCGTGCTCACCCTGGTGGCGTGGACCGCCTACTTCATCGCCTCTCGCATGGCCCGCGGGCGCATGGGAGCGCTGGAGTACTCGACCGTCACTGCGCTCGTGGCATCTGCCGTGGCGTGGCCGGCAGCGGCCGTGTTCGGGCAGGACCTCTCCTGGCCGGCGGGGAACGCATGGGTGGCGATCATCGTCCTGGCCGTCGTGGCCGGTGTCGGCGGCCACTTCCTCATGAGCGTGTCGATCCCCCATCTCCCGCTGTGGGCGTCGTCGACGATGACGCTCAGCATCCCCGTGATCTCGACCGTGACCGCCGCGATCTTCCTCGGCGAGAGCCTGGCTCCCCTGCAAGCGGTGGGCATGGCCGTCGTGCTGGTGGCGCTGGCGTTCGCCATCCGGGTCTCGGCCCCCACAACGTGAGGTCAGTTCGCGACCGATCGGCCCGGACTGCTCGCCGACACCGCTGCGCTGGCCGACGAGGGTCTGACGGTCCTGTCGGCTTCCGTGGCGACGTGGGGCGACGGGGACATCGCCCTCCACTCGCTCACGTTCACGTCAGCTTCGGGCGATCCGAAGGCGCGGGGAGCGGGACTGCGTTCGTCCGCCACCGCGCCGCCGACCAGCCTGCATGACACGCCGACCACGACGTCAGCATCGGCGGCCCCACCTCAGCCGGGCACCAGCCTCACCCTGGGGCCGCCTCCGCCTCCCGCGCTGCTCGCTGATTCCGGTGTGACACGAAGACGCTGGCGCCGAGCAGCAGCCCCAGCGCCACCGGTACCAGCACGAAGGCGACCTCGAGCACACCGCTGCCCGCATCGGGCTCGACACCAAAGGTCTCCTCGATCCAGTCCTTGGGGAGCACCGCGAAGAGCACGCCGACGAGCACCAGCAGAGCGGCGACGGTGGCCTTGATCCAGTTGGCTCGGGACATGACCAACCTCCTGCGTCGTCAGCCCCTCGATCCACCGTGTCTGGCGAGGCTCGGCCGGTGGTGATCCCATCGTCGCGGTTGGGACGGCGCGACGCCAGCAGGTAGTCACGATCCCCCCGCCAGAGTCGGTGCAGGCCGTGCTGGCGCGTCCCGGTGACCGTCAACAGATCAAACAGTCTGTTCACACGCTGCGGACCGCCCATCCTCCCTGCGACTGATCGAGGGGACAACCCCGATCTCAACGCTTGCTCGAGATCGGCCATTGACATCCTCGACCACCAGTTTCTTCACTGATGAAGTACAAAGCTGTAAATCTGTTCACACCATGAAGGGGAGGTAGCCCGTGCTCAGCGACGGCAGCCGAGCCGACCCAGCGGTGCTCGATCGGCTGTTCGACGCGGCCGAGGCGTGCTTCGACCGCTACGGCGTCGGCCGAGCATCCATGGAGGACGTCGCTGCGGTAGCCGGCGTCTCACGCGGCTACGTCTACAAGCACCTTCGCAACCGGGACGGGCTGCTCCTCGCCGTGCTCGTGCGCCGCGCCCGCCGCTTCAACCAGCGCGCCACGCCGTTCATCGCCGCGCAGCCGACGTTGGCCGACGCGTTGGTGGAGGGGATCATGCTGGCCGTCAAGCTGGCCTACCGAGACCCGTACTTCGGGCTGCTCGTCGGGTCGGCCACGATGGACCCAGCCCGGCGCGTTCCCGGCGCGGTCGAGGCTGCCGCCGCTCTCACCGACGAGCTGTGGCGACCGGTGCTCGACGCCGGACGCGAACGCGGCGAGCTGCGCGCCGACGTCCACCTCGACGACGCGATCCAGTGGATCATGTACCTCGAGCTCATCCTCCTGGCCAGCACGTCCGCGTTCGGCACGGCCGATGCCACGCACGAGCGCCAGCTACGCACCCTCTTCCTCCCGGCTGTGCTCGAACCCACCGGCGGATTCCTCACGAACACCCTCCCGCAACCGCGCCGTCCGAACAGCGACCAAAGGAGCACCACATGACCACCGACGCACCCGTGTTCGACCCGCTCGCTCCCGAGATGTGCATCGACCCGTACCCGCACTACGCCGCGCTGCGCGAGCGCGACCCAGTGCACCACTCCGCACTCGGCTTCTGGCTCCTCACCCGCCATGCCGATGTCGCCGCGTTCTTCACCGACAAGCGCCTCGAGCACCAGTACGTGCTCACCCAGACCATGCGAGCGGGGCCCGAGGTCACCCAGGAGCCCTACTTCGAGCTGTTCCGGCGCATGGTCTTCATCCTCGACAACCCTGACCACCGACGCATCCGTCGCTTGTTCACCGCCGGCTTCACGCCGAAGCGCATCCATGCGCTGCGCGCACAGGTCCAGGCCATCGCCGACGGGCTCCTCGATCCCTTCGGCGACGCGCAAGAGATGGACCTCGTCGCCGACTTCGCCAAGCCCTTCCCCACTCGCGTGATCGGCGAGCTGCTCGGGGTTCCGGAAGCCGACCAGCTCCGGATCGGAGACGTGGCCGACACCCTCAACCCGGTGCTCGAGTTCCTCCCCATGGCTCCCGACACCCTCGCCCGGGCCAACGAGGCCGTGCTCGAGCTGGCCGACTACTTCCGCCACCTCGCCGACGCGAAGCGCGCCGATCCCGCCGACGACCTGTACACCGCCATGGTGGAGGCCGCCGACAGCGACGACGAGGGAGGCCTCGATGCCACCGAGCTCATCGCCAACGCCATCCTCATGTACATCGCCGGCCACGAGACGACCGCCGGGGCCACCGGGCTCGCCGTCCTCGCCTTGCACCGCAACCCCGATCAGCTCGCCCTGCTCGAAGCCGATCCCACGCTGCTCCCCAACGCCGTCGAAGAGCTGCTCCGCTACGACGGACCGGGTCAGGCCACGGCCCGCGTCACCCTGGCTGAGGTCCGGTTCGGCGACACGACCATCGCCGCCGGCAACGGCATCGTCGCCTACATCGGCGCCGCCAACCGCGACCCGGAGGCCTACCCGGCGCCTGACAAGCTCGATCTTCGCCGTGACGTGACTGGACCCACCTCGTTCGGGGGCGGCGCCCACCTCTGCATCGGGCACGCCCTCGCCCGCCAGGAGCTGGAGGTCGCTCTCGCGACCCTGATGCGGCGGTGCCCGAACCTCCAGCTCGCCACCCTGGATCCACCCTTCCGACCGACCGCGCTGATGCGGGGAGTCCGCGAGCTCCACGTCACCTGGTAGGCCACGCCTGGCGGCCGGTTCACCACTACGGGGTCGTCATGCCCCTTCAGGCGTTCTTGACGACGTTCCACGTCGCGCTGATCGGCGTACCTGCCTTGCCGGACGGGTCCTGCGGCGTGTACTCGATCGTGACCTCGCCGAAGTTGAAGGTGACGTTCTCGGTCGGGCGGTCGTCGCCTTGGCTCCCACCCAGCGACACCGAGGTGACGAGGACGTCCTTCATGGTGATCTTCAGGAACTCACGCGCCTGCTTGGCGGCCTTGCGGACGCTGAGCACTGCCTCCTTGTGGTGACGGCCCTCGCAGCACGAGAGCACGATCAGGGGTGAGGCCGCATCGAGGAACTTGGTCAGCGAGAGGTCCTGCACGCTGACCTTCCCCGTGCCGCCGCCTCCCCCGAGGTGGGTCGTGCCGGACTGGCTCAAGCCCCAGCTCCAGGCCAGGACGTCGATCTCGTCCTTGTGCTTGGCGTCGGACGACTCGCCCTTGATGTCGTCCACCCTCATGAAGATGTCGCCGGCCATGTGGCTTCCCCTCTCGACGCAGGTTGCTCGGTCGTCCCCGCCCGTCACGGACGCGGGCGAAGACGCAAGCCTGCCATGCCGCCATCCACCGCGAGCGCGGTACCCGTGGACGGCGTCGATGCCCCCCATCGTCTGCGCCGCCTGCGCGACGGCTTGCGCGACCGACTCGTCGTCGGTGACGTCGGTTCGCACGGCGACGCTGTTCTCTGGCGCCTTCGCCAGGTCGAGCACAGCTACCGCGGCCCCGCGGTCCTGAGCCGCCACGGCTACGCACGGGCCGATGCCCGATCCACCGCCGGTGACGAGCACCTTCATGCCTTCGAGGTCGTTGACGAGGGCCATCACGTGCTCCCCGCCACCTTCATGTCGTCGCAACGTAGGGAACGGTCGCGGGCATCCTGAACGCACTGCGGGTGCGCGACCCCCGCCTCGCCGAGGCCGCAGTCCTCCTCCACGTGTCGACGACGGAGGCGTGGTTCCGTCACATCCTGCGGGCCGGCGACGTCGACGACCCGGCACCGTCGTCTGCCGGGCGCTGAGCCAGCTGGCGCGCACGGAGCGGGACCGGTGTCGGTACCGTCGCACCCGTGGACGTGTGCATGTTCTCGACGCGCAGCTATGACCGGTCCAGCTTCGACGCCGCGGTTGCTGGCACCAGCCTCCGCCTCACCTACCTCGAGGACCGCCTCTCCCCCGCCACCGCAGGCCTGGCCCGAGGCGCCCAAGCCGTCTGCCTCTTCGTCAACGACGACGCGGGCGCTGAGAGCCTCGAACGCCTGGCGGCGCTGGGCGTCCGCTTCGTGGCGCTCCGCTCGGCCGGCTTCAACCACATCGATCTCGATGCCGCGGCGCGCCTCGGCCTCGACGTGGTACGGGTGCCGGCCTACTCGCCCAACGCTGTCGCCGAGCACACCATCGCGCTGATCCTCGCCCTCAATCGGCGCATCCATCGCGCCTACAACCGCGTCCGCGATGGCAACTTCAGCCTCGACGGGCTCGTCGGGTTCGATCTCGCCGGCAAGGTGGTCGGCGTCATCGGCACGGGCCAGATCGGTGCGATCGTGGCCCGCCTGCTCTGGCACTTCCGCTGTCAGGTGCTGGCCGCCGACCCGGTCCCCGACCAGGGCCTCCGCCAGCTCGGCGTGACCTACACCGACCCGGAGCGCATCTGGCGCGAAAGCGACATCATCACGCTCAACGCGCCACTCACCCCCGCCACCCACCACCTCGTCGATGCCGCCACGGTGGCGAAGATGAAGCCGGGCGTCATGATCGTCAACACCGGGCGCGGCCCGCTCATCGACACTGCCGCGGCGATCGACGGCCTCAAGGCAGGCCGCATCGGCTCGCTCGCACTCGATGTCTACGAGGAGGAGGCGGGTCTCTTCTTCGAGGACCGCTCGGAGCAGATCCTGTGGGACGACACCTTCGCCCGACTGCTCACGTTCCCGAACGTCCTCATCACCGCGCACCAAGGCTTCCTCACCACCGAGGCGCTGACGGCGATCGCCACCACGACGGTGGCCAACCTCATCGACCTGGAAGCCGGGAGGCCCTGCGCGAACGCGGTCCATTCGTAGCGACCGGAGGACTGCTCATCGGTGACGGGGCGATCAGTCAGATCGCCCCGTCACGATGACACGTGTGTGCTACTTCTGGGCTGGGCCGGGGCCCTGCCCGCCCAACAAGCCGAAGGTTCCCTCGGGACCGGCCGGGGCCGGCAGGACCAGCGGCGGGCCTGGGACCTTCTTGCCGGGGACGCCGTTCACCGACTCGGTGGAGTAGGCGAACGTCAGCTGCGCGAACGCGATCAGGTCGCTGTTCACGTCGAGGGCGTGCAGATCGACGTTGTCGAACGTATCGCACGCAAGGTGGTAGC
>CAZTVJ010000186.1:0-22174 GCA_964616935.1 uncultured Acidimicrobiales bacterium
GCGTTCGGCGCCGTCTTGCTGCTGCTCGGTCTGGTGTTCGAGTTCTGGATGGCGCTCGCCGGCATCATCGTCCTGGTCGGCGTCGTGTTCGGTTGGATGGTCCAATCGTGGGCCGATCGCGCCTCCGACGACGCCGACTACAACCGTGGCCTGCGCGAGCGCATCCTGAACCCGGTCGAGTTCCCCATCCTGGGGGCCCTGGCCGCCGGCCTCGTGGTGTTCGGCTTCTCGCAGCTGATGCTCACGCTCACCAAGAGCGCAGCCACCGCCGTGTTCATCGGGCTCGCCATCGTCATCGTGCTGGTCGCCGCGCTGTTCTCGGGTGCTCGTCGCCTGGGGGCCGAGGTGTTCGTCGCCGCTCTCATGATCGGCGCCATCGTCGTGCTCACGGCCGGCATCATCGGCGCCGTCCGGGGCACCCGGGGCTTCGAGGCGCAGGAGGGCGAGGGGGCCAACACCGAGACGGTCGCCAACGCCGCCAACATCGCGGGCCGGTTCGAGCTGACGGACGGCGGTCTCACACCCAGCGCGCTGTCGATCCCGCGGGCCCTGGCCGTCAGCTTCACCTTCACCAACACCACCGCCAACCCGCGCCGGCTCGTGGTCGAAGCGGAGGACATCCTCGACAGCAACGGTCAACCCAACGGCAGCAAGCGCACCTACGCCACGGCGTTCGCCGAGGACGGTCAGACCGCGTTCTTGACCTTCCAGATCAACCTGCCAGGCTCCTACCGCTTCTTCAGCGAGGCCGAGGACGGCGAGGACCGGATCGAAGGCTCTATCAGGGTGGCGTGAGGCACACCGCCCGGCGTTCAGGCCCTACGGACCCAAGGATTACTGTTGACAGCGTGCCAGAGGCAGAGGGAGCACCATCGATGACCGGCCGCCCGACGCGGCGCGCTCGTCGCGGGCGCCTGCCGCTGCTCGTTGCTGCTCTCGCCATGGCTGCGGCGGGTTGCGCGGCCGACTCCGACGCTCCCCAGGACATCTTCCGGGCGGAGGGTCCCAACGCCCAGAAGATCGCCAACCTCAACTTCGTCTACTGGATGGCCGCGGCGGTCGCGCTCATCGTCTTCCTCGTCGTCGCGTTCGTCGTGTGGAAGTTCCGTGACCGCAAGGACGCCGACGCGCCGCTCCCCAAGCAGATGCACGGCAACTCCCGCCTCGAGATCATGTGGACCGCGGCGCCGGCGCTCCTGCTCGCCGTCATCGCCGTACCAACGGTCATCACCATCCTCCAGCTCGCCGAGCGCCAGCCCGCCGGCTCCTTGGAGATCACCGTCATCGGTCAGCAGTGGTGGTGGGAGTACAACTACCCCCAGATCAAGGCGTCCGACGGCCAGCCCATCGTCACGTCCGGCGAGATGGTCATCCCGGCCGGCAAGCCGGTGCAGCTGTCCATCACCAGCCGAGACGTCATCCACTCGTTCTGGATCCCGAGCCTGAACGGCAAGCGCGACGCCGTGCCGAACCGCGTGCAGCCCCTGCGGATGGAGGCTGACGAGCCCGGCGAGTACTGGGGCCAGTGCACCGAGTTCTGCGGTCTCTCCCACGCCAACATGCGCATGCGGGTGGTCGCCCTCTCCGAGGCGGACTGGGACCGCTGGGTCCAGAACCAGCTCCTCCCCGGCACCACGCCGCAGACCGAGGCCCAGAAGGCGGGCCAGGCCACCTTCGTAGCGCAGTGCGCGCGGTGCCACCAGGTGAACGGCCTGGTCGGCGCCGATGGCGAGCCAGCCATCCCGAACGCGGCAACGCAGGTGGTCGCCGGCGCGGTTCCCAACCTCACCCACCTCCTGAGCCGGACGACGTTCGCGGGCGCGGCGTTCGACCTCAAGAAGCCCGAGTGCACCAACCCGCAGGAGTACACCGACCGGTTCCCGACCGGCACCTCGGACGAGTGCCTCAACCGCAACCAGCTCGAGCGATGGTTGCGCAACGCTCCCGCGATGAAGCCGATGTACCTCACGCCCGAGGACGACGGTCGGGTGCGGGGCATGCCCGCGCTCGGTCTCACCGAAGCCCAGATCGACGACCTCGTCGCCTACCTGTCCACCCTGAAGTAGGAGCGCCCACACGGCATGGCCATCATCGAGCAGCCGCCGAGGCAACTAGAGCTCGCCCCCGCCGGGGTGGCGGTTCCGCGCGAGACCCTGGGCGTGTTCAAGCGTCCTACGGTCTCGACCGGTTGGAAGAGCTGGCTGTTCACGGTCGATCACAAGAAGATCGGCATCCTCTACGGCGTCTCGGCCATGGTCTTCTTCGTCGTCGGCGGCATCGAGGCCCTGCTCATCCGCATCCAGCTGGCCCAGCCAAACGGCACCATCTTGTCGGCCGGCACCTACAACGAGATGTTCACGATGCATGGCACCACGATGGTGTTCCTGTTCGTGATGCCCATGGCGGCGGCGTTCGCGAACTACCTCGTGCCGCTGCAGATCGGCGCCCGTGACGTCGCCTTCCCGCGGATGAACGCGCTGGGCTTCTGGACGTTCCTCGCCGGTGGCCTCTTCCTCTACCTCAGCCCGTTCCTCGGCGGGGCGCCCGACGGTGGGTGGTTCGCCTACGCCCCGAACACCGGGCCCATCTTCTCGCCCAGCCACGGCATGGACTTCTGGGCCTTGGCCCTGCTCATCACCGGCATCGCCTCGCTGAGCAGCTCCATCAACCTCATCGTCACCATCTTGAACATGCGGGCGCCCGGCATGGGCCTCATGAAGATGCCGGTGTTCACCTGGATGATCCTGGTGGTGCAGTTCTTGCTGGTGTTCGCCGTGCCGGTCATCACCGTCGCGTTGGTGCTGCTGCTCGCCCAGCGCCTCTTCGGGGCGACCTTCTTCGACATCACCGCGGGCGCGGACCCATTGCTGTGGCAGCACCTGTTCTGGATCTTCGGCCACCCCGAGGTGTACATCCTCGTGCTGCCTGCCTTCGGCATCGTGTCCGAGGTCCTGCCCGTGTACTCGCGCAAGCCGCTGTTCGGCTACGCCTTCGTGGTGTTCTCGGGCTGCGCCATCGGCTTCATGGGGTGGGGGGTGTGGGCCCACCACATGTTCGCCACGGGCCTCGGTCCCATCTCGGTGTCGGTGTTCTCCCTCACCACCATGTTCATCGCCGTGCCCACCGGCGTGAAGATCATCAACTGGGTGGCCACCATGTGGGGTGGTCAGCTGTGGTTCACGACGGCCATGCTGTTCGCCGTAGGGCTCGTCGTCGAGTTCACGATCGGTGGCGTCTCCGGTGTCACCCATGCCATCGCGCCGGCGGACACCCAGCAGACCGACACCTACTACATCGTCGCCCACTTCCACTACGTCATCTTCGGTGGCGCTGTGCTCGGCCTGTTCGCCGGGCTCTACTACTGGTGGCCGAAGGTGTTCGGCCGCATGCTCAACGAGCGGCTCGGGCGCTGGAACTTCTGGCTGATGATCATCGGCATGAACCTCACCTTCGGCCCGATGCACATCGTCGGTCTGCGCGGCCAACCACGGCGCATGTACCTCTACGACAGCGGCCTGGGCTTCGACTTCTGGAACCTCATCGAGACGATCGGCGCGTTCGTCCTCGCCGTCGGGGTGCTCTTGTTCTTCGTCAATGCCGTCATGACCAACCGCAAGCCGGCGACCGCTCCCCTCGACCCGTGGGACGCTCGCAGCTACGAGTGGATGACGGCCAGCCCGCCCAAGGAGCACAACTTCGACGCCATCCCGACGGTGTCGACCCTGGACGAGTTCTTCCACCGCAAGTACGAGGAGACGGACGACGGCACGCTCACCCAGGTGGCCACGGCCGAGGACCTGCTCGCCGAGCAGGAGCGCAATGCCGATCCCCACATCCACCTGCCGTCACCGTCGTACTGGCCGCTCGTCGTGGCGTCCGGCTTCCCGGTGCTCGGCATCGGGCTCATCTTCAGCCTCCCCGTCGCCGTCCTCGGTGCCTTCATCATCGCCGGGGGCATCTTCGGCTGGGCTCTCGAGCCGTCGGTCGCGCCAGAGGCCCCCGACGAGGGTGGCCACGACGCGCCGCCCAAGGAGCTGAGCACCGTTGGCTGATGCCGCGCTCACGCATGCGCACGAGTTCGACCACTCGGCGCACCACTCCAGCACCGGGCTGTCCAACAACAAGCTGGCCTTCTGGTTGTTCCTCGGTTCCGAGTGCCTGCTGTTCGGCGGACTCATCTCCACCTACTTCCTGTACCGAGGGCGCATCGGCCAGGGTCCGGGCCCGGCCGAGGTCTATGACATCCCGTTCACCTCGGTCAGCTCGTTCATCCTGCTCATGAGCTCGCTCACGATGGTGCTCGCTGTCTCTGCCGCTCGCCGAGAGGACGCGGAGCGCATGCGCCTCTGGCTCGTCACCACGGCCGTGCTCGGCGCCACGTTCGTCGGCGGTCAGGTCTATGAGTTCACGGCCTTCTACCGGGAGGGGCTGGGCTACTCCACCAGCCTGTTCAGCTCCAGCTTCTACACCTTGACCGGGTTCCACGGCGCTCATGTCACCGTCGGCGTCATCATGCTGATGTCGCTGGTCATCATCACGCTCCGCTCGGAGATCCCCGGCAACCGTCCCGAGGTGGTCGAGCTCATCGGTCTCTACTGGCACTTCGTCGACGACGTCTGGATCGTCATCTTCACCCTCGTCTACCTGATCCCCGCGTGAGCACCTCCGAGGTACCCAGCATGTCCACAAGTGAGGTCGACCCGCACGTTGTGCCGGTCAGCGAGGACGACCACCCGATTCCTCCCGGCCCCCATGAGCACGACCATCCGAAGGACTCGCTCTACATCGTCGTGGCGCTCATCCTGGCCGTGCTCACCGCCCTCGAGGTGTCCACCTACTACCTCGACTTCGGTGCACTGTTCCTCCCGACGCTCATCACCCTCATGGTCGTGAAGTTCCTGCTGGTGGTGCTGTTCTTCATGCACCTCAAGTTCGACGCGCCGATCTTCGGCCGCTTGTTCTACGCCGGCCTGATCTTGGCCATCCTCGTGTACGTGGGTACCCTCGCCACGTTCCAGGTCTTCTCCGGCTGATCAGCGCCCGACCGAGCGACTATTCCCAACGGAAGCAGCGAGCCGCAGCCAACGGCGCGACGACCGCCCACAGCACGAGGGCCACCCATGCCTGGCTGGGTGCATCGAGGCCGGGGGTGAGCGAACCTCGCAACACCAGGGAGAGCGCGCCCGACGGCAGCCACGACGCCACCGACTCAACCGGGCCGGGGAGGCGATCGAGGGGGATGACCACGCCCCCGATCAGCAGGAGCACGAGGTAGAGCCCGTTGGCCGCCGCCAGGTTCACCTCGCCCCGCAACGTGCCCGCCAGCAGCAGGCCGAGCCCGGCGAAGGCGACCGTGCCGAGGAGCACGGCGAGCACGGCGAGCCCGACGCCGGCGACGTCGACGTTCCAGCCGAGGACCAGGGCGAGGGGTACGAGGATCGCGAACTGGACGGCTTCGATGGCTACGACGCTGGTGGTCTTGGCCGCGAGCAGCGCGGGGCGGCCGAGCGGCGTCGACCCGAGGCGCTTCAGCACGCGGTACTGGCGCTCGAACCCGGTGGCGATGCCGAGACCCACCATGGCCGTCGACATGACGGCGAGCGACAGGATCCCGGGGGCCAGGAAGTCGATGGGCTCGGCCGTGTCGGTGGGCAGGATGTCCACCTGGCTGAAGAACACGAGGAGCACGACGGGGATGCCGAGCGTGAGCAGCAACGACTCGCCCCGACGCATGGTCAGCGCCAGCTCGACGCGGGTCTGCGAGACGTAGGGCAGCATCACGGTGCGTCGTCCGGGTCCGGCACGGGCGGCGCCGTCAGCCGCAGGAAGACGTCCTCCAAGGTCTGGCGGCCGGCGCGCAGGTCGGCGAGGGGCAGGTCGTGCTCGGCCAGCCAGGCCGTCAGGCGGGCGACCGCGATGGGCGTCGGAGCGGTGCGGACCACGTACTCGCCGGCGCGCTCCTCGGTCACCACGGCGGCGAGCGCCACACCGAGCGCGCCCACGTCCAACCCCGGCGGTGCGCCGAAGCGGATGGCGTCGCCCGTGGCGCTCGTGCGGAGGTCGGCGGGTGCACCGGCGGCGACCAGGCGGCCGTGGTCGATGATCACCACGTGGTCGGCCGAGCGCTCGGCCTCGTCCAGCTCGTGGGTCGTCACGAGCACGCAGCAGCCCGTCTCGGCCAGCTCGCGGATGACGGCCCGCAGCTGTTGACGGCCGGCGACGTCCACCGATGCGGTCGGCTCGTCGAGGAAGGCCACGTCGGGCTCCCCGGCCAGTGCAAGGGCGAGTGAAAGGCGCTGCTGCTCCCCTCCCGAGAGCTGGCGCCACGTGGACCTGGCCCTGGCGGTGAGGCCGACCAGCTCGAGCAGGTCGTCGGGCTGACGCCGCCGCCCGTACAGGTCGCAGAAGAGCTTGGCCACTTCGCGGGCGCGGATGCCCGGGTACACACCGCCGTCTTGGAGCATGACCCCGATGCGCGGGACCAGCCGGTGATGGTCCGCCACCGGGTCGAGACCCAGCACCCGGACGCGGCCGGCAGCGCCGCGGCGGTAGCCCTCGAGCACCTCCACCGTGGTCGTCTTTCCGGCGCCGTTCGGGCCGAGGAGCGCGGTGACGTGCCCTGCTTCGGCGGTGAACGAGAGATCATCGACAGCGGCGAGTTCGCCATAGTGCACGACGAGCGACTCGATCTCGATGGCGGGCACGAAGGGCGAGGCTACCGGCGGTCGAACCACCGCCCGGGGGCGGACCACCACCCACTACCGTCCCCGGCGTGATCGACGTCCGCCTCCTGCGCACCGACCTCGACGGCGTGAAGCAGGCCATGGCGCGCCGCGGGGTCGACCTCGCGCCCGTCGACGAGGCCGCCCGCCTCGACACGCTGGTTCGCGACCTCGGCGGGCGACGCGACGCGACGCGCCGGCGCGTCAACGAGCTGTCCAAGGAGGTCGGCGGGCTGCGCCGCGACGGCAAGGTCGTCGAAGCGGAGGCGGCCCAGGACGAAAGCCGTCAGCTCGGGGACGAGGAGCAGCGGTTGGCGGCGCAGACGGCTGAGGCCGAGGACGCGCTACGTGCGCTGCTGCTGAGCATCCCGAACCTTCCCTCGCCCGATGCTCCCGATGGTGCCAGCGAGGACGACAACCCGGTGATCCGGACCGTGGGCCACGATCCGGACGCCTACCCCACCTGGCAGCGCGTGCCGCACTGGGAGTTCGCCACCCAGCTCGGGATCCTCGACAACGAGCGGGCCGTGAAGATCAGTGGCGCCATGTTCACCATGCAGCGTGGCCTCGGTGCCACCCTGGCCCGGGCGCTGTGCCAGCTGGCGCTCGATCGCAACGCCGATGCCTTCGAGGAGATCCGCCCGCCCACCCTGGTGACCACGGCCACCCTCACGGCCACCGGGCAGCTGCCCAAGTTCGCCGACGATGCCTACGCCATCGACCGCGACGACCTCTGGTGCATTCCCACGGCGGAGGTGCCCCTGACGTCGATCGCGAGCGACGAGGTGCTGGCCGAGGCGGACCTGCCCATGCGGATGATGGCGTGCACGCCGTGCTACCGCCGCGAGGCCGGTTCGGCCGGGCGGGACACTCGGGGCATGCTGCGCACGCACGAGTTCGACAAGGTCGAGGTGCTTGCCTACGCCACCCCCGAGCAGGCACCCAAGCTGCTGGTCGAGCTGGTCGAGCGAGCCGAGGCCACCATCGTTGCGTTGGGCCTTCCGTACCGGCTCGTCGAGATCTGCGCCGGCGACCTGGGGCAGAGCCAACACCGCAGCATCGACCTCGAGGTGTACGCCCCGGGCGTCGGTCAGTGGCTCGAGGTCAGCTCGGTCTCGTGGTTCAGCGACTACCAGGCCCGCCGAGCCAACGTCCGGTACCGGCCCTCGGGGGCGAAGGGCACCGAGCTCGTCCACACGCTCAACGGCTCCGCGCTCGCCGTGCCCCGCGTGTGGGCGGCCGTGCTGGAGAACAACCGCCAGGAAGACGGCTCCATCGCCCTTCCCGAAGTCCTGTGGCCCTACCTCCGCGGCCACACCGTCATCCCCGCCCGCTGACGAGCAAACCCTGCACGGTGTCGATCGTGTCGGCCTCGGACGCGTCCTTGTCGTCGCGGTACCGGACCACACGGGCGAACCGCAAGGCCACACCGCCGGGGTACCTCGGTGACACCTGCACACCGTCCAGCTCGATCTCGACGACCTGCTCCGGGCGGACCCACACGGTGATGCCCTCACGCCTCGCCTCGAGCTCGAGGAACCGCTCGGTCTGCCAGGTGAGCAGTGCGTCCGTGAGGCCCTTGAACGTCTTGCCCACCATCACGAACCCGCCGTCGGGGTCACGTGCGCCGAGGTGCAAGTTCGACAGCCAGCCCTGGCGTCGGCCGTGACCCCACTCCACGGCCAGCACGACGAGGTCCAGCGTGTGAGTGGGCTTGACCTTGAGCCAGGCCTTGCCGCGGCGCCCCGCCTCGTAGGGCGATCTGGCGGCCTTCACCATCACGCCCTCGTGGCCGGTGGCCATCGCCTCGTCGAGCACGGCCTGCGCTCGTACCCGGTCGTCGGTGACGATCCCCGGGATGCGCCACGGGCCGGCCACCTGCTCGAGCAGCACGAGCCGATCGGCGAGGGCCAGGTCGACGAGGTCCATGCCGTCGAGGTGGAGCAGGTCGAAGAAGAACGGTTGCAGCACGTCGGGCCTGGCCTCGTCGGTGCCGAAGCGGCTCATCGTGTCCTGGAAGGCACGCGGCCGGCCGTCCTCGCCCAGGGTCAGCGTCTCGCCGTCGAGCACGATCGATGCGACGGCCAGGCTGCGGGCCACCTGCACCACGTCGGGGAGACGGTGCGTCACGTCGTTCAGGTTGCGCGTGTAGACGCGGACGTCGTCGCCCAGCCGGTGCACCTGGATGCGGGCGCCGTCCAGCTTCCACTCCACGCTGGCCGTGCCGCCGACGGTGTCCAGGGCCTCGGCCACCGACTCGGCGGTCGAGGCCAGCATCGGCCGCAGCGGGCGCAGCACCAAGAGCCGGATGTCGGCCAGCGCCTCCGCGCCACCGGTCAGAGCGAGCACCGCGGTCGCGCCGAGGTCGCCGCCCAGCATCACCGCTCGGCGCACGAGGGCGGCGGGCACCTCGGCGGCGGTGGCCACTGCCTCGACCATGACACCCTCGAGCGCCCCCTGGCGCAGCTCGCCCATCAGCAGGCGTCGCAGGAAGGTGGCCTCCGCGACGGTGGCTCGGCCGAGCAGGTCGCGCAGGCGTGTCGCGCGGGCCTCCTGCGATCCCGGGCCCGTGGTGCTCTGGACCGCGGTGAGCAGGGCGTCCACCTCCAGCACCGAGAGGCTGGGCTCGGCCGCAGCCGCCACCTCGACCGCGCCGAGGGTGGCCCAGCCCACGCCGATGCGCCCCTGGCGCGCCTCGCCCGAGAGGAACCCGACGGTGGGCAGCACCTCGTCCGGAGCAAGACGCCGAAGCAGGTCGGCCACCTCGGCGGTCTTGGCCGACCTGGAGCGCGTCGCCGCAACCATCGCCGACGTCGCCGCCACTTCGGCCAGGAGCATCAGCTCGGCGCAGCGTCGGGTGGGCGGGCGGCCTCGACGAGGCGGTCGAGTCCCAACGTCCCGATCGGCTCGCCGTCGGGCTCGCGCACGGCGATCACGCCCGTCGGCGAGAGCAACGCCTGGGCCAGTGCTTCGCGCAGCGTCGCGCCCACGACGACATGGGGCAGGTCGGTGGCACCGTCGCCGGCGGGCTCGAGCCATGCCAGGTCGATGCGGGTGACCGCAAGCCGCTTCAGCCCACGGTCGTGGCCGACGAAGCCGGCCACGAAGGGTGAGGCCGGCCGGGTGAGCAGGTCGTCCGGGGTGCCGTGCTGGGCCAGGACGCCGCCCTCGGCCAGAAGGGCGATGCGATCACCCATGAGCACGGCCTCGTCGATGTCGTGGGTGACCAGCACGATGGTCTTGTGAAGCTGACGCTGAAGGGTGAGGAACTCCTGTTGCAGGCGGGCCCGGGTGACCGGGTCGATGGCGCCGAATGGCTCGTCCATGAGCAGCACCGGCGGGTCCGCGGCCAGCGCCCGGGCCACGCCCACGCGCTGCTGCTGGCCGCCGGACAGCTGCGCCGGATACCGGCTGCGATAGATGCTGGCATCGAGGCCGACCAGCGCCATCAGCTCGTCCACGCGATCGTTCGTGCGGGCCTTCGGCCACCTCAACAGCTTCGGCACCGTCGAGATGTTCTCCCCCACCGTCTGGTGGGGGAACAGCCCTACGTGCTGGATGACGTAGCCGATGTGGCGCCGCAGCTCGACCGGATCGGTGGCCATGATGTCGCGCCCAGCCACTTCGATACGACCGCTGGTGAGATCGATCAGGCGGTTGATCATCCGCAGCGTGGTCGTCTTCCCGCAGCCGGAAGGGCCGACGAGCACGCACACCTCACCCTCGGCGACCTCGAGGCTGAGATCGTCGACGGCGACATGACCGTTCGGGAAACGCTTGGTGACGGCCTCCAGGCGGATCACGGGGAGCGACCGTACCGGCCGCCCAGCGCCACGCGGCACCGGCGGGACAATCACGAAGGAACAGGTGGGAACCAGTGCGCCAGCGTCTAGGGTCATTCGGGACTTCCGTCACCTCATGCCCTACGACAAGCGTGATGCCATTCGGCACGTCACCCGACTTCGGGACCTCGGTCCGTGATCTTCGGGGGGAAGGATGCCTGGATCTGGTGGGACTGGGTGACCAGGAACACCGGCAAGATCCTCGGCGCGCTACAGCAGCACCTCTGGTACACCCTGCTGGCCCTGCTGTTCAGCTTCGTCATCGCCGTGCCGGTCGGCATCTTCATCCACCGTCGTCACCGCCTGCGAGGGCCGGTGCTCGGCGTGGCCGGGGTCCTCTACACGGTTCCCGCGCTCGCCGCTTTCGCCCTGCTCGTCGCCTGGCTCGGGCTCTTCAGCCTCTGGACGGCGCTGATCCCCCTGATCACCTACAACCTCTACATCCTCATCCGTGCCGTCGTCGTGGGTCTCGACGGGGTGGACCCGGCGGTGCTCGACGCGTCGACCGGAATGGGATACCGGCCGATGCGGCGCCTGGTGCGTGTGGAGCTCCCGCTCGCCACGCCGTCGATCATGGCTGGCCTGCGCCTCGCCACCGTCACGACGGTCGGCCTCGTCACCGTCACCGCCGTCCTCGGCCAGGGCGGCTTCGGTCGGCTGATCTATGACGGCCTGTTCAACTTCTTCCGTACCCCGGTCACCATCGGTGCGGTCTGCACGGTGGCGTTGGCCGTCGTGCTCGACGTCGTGCTCATCGGCGTCGGCCGCGTGCTGACGCCGTGGACCCGAGCGCGGGGAAGGGCCTGAGCCGTGGGCTTCCTTGCCGATGTCTGGGGCTGGTTCACGAGCTCGGAGCAGTGGACCGGCTCCGCCGGCATCCCCAACCGGCTGTTCGAGCACCTGAAGATGTCGTTCGCGGCCGTGCTGATCGCGATCGTGGTCGGGCTGCCGCTGGCGTTGTGGCTCGGGCACAAGCGCCGCTTCGGTTGGTTGGCCATCAACGTGAGCAACGTCGGGCGGGCCGTGCCGAGCCTCGCCATCCTCGTCATCGGCGCGCAGATCTGGGGCATCGGCACGTGGTGGGGCATCCCGTACGCCGCGCTGCTCGCCCTTGTCGCCCTGGCCCTGCCGCCGATCGTCACCAACGCCTACGTCGGCATGGCCGAGGTGGACGATGGTGTCCGCGACGCGGCCCGCGGCATGGGCATGAAGGGTCATCAGTCGCTGGTCAAGGCCGAGCTGCCCACCGCCGTGCGCCCGGTGATGAACGGTGTGCGCATCGCCTTCCTGCAGGTGATCGCCACCGCAGGGCTGGCCGCGTTGGTGGGGGCGGGTGGGCTGGGCCGCTACGTGATCGACGGTTTCGCCACCCAGAACTACGTGAAGCTCTTCGGTGGGGCGGTGCTCGTTGCTGGGCTCGCCCTCGCCGCTGATGGCGCGCTCGCGCTCGCGGAGCGAGCCGCCACACCACGAGGCCTGCGCCTCAACCGGATCCCCCGGTCCTGATGAAAGGAAGCACCCTGTGCCCAAACCCCTGATGAAGGTGGCGGCGGCAGCCGTCGGCCTGGCACTGCTGGCCGCCGCCTGCGGCTCCGACGACAACACCAGTGCTGCAACGACGGCGGCCGGCGGCGCCACCACGGCCGCCGCGTCCGGTGCGCTCAGCGGCAAGATCACCGTGGGCTCGGCGAACTTCAACGAGCAGGAGCTCGTGGCCGAGATGGTCGCGCAGGTCCTGGCATCCAAGGGCGCCGAGGTCACCAAGAAGTTCAAGCTCGGCACCCGCGAGGTGGTGGCGCCGGCGCTGGAGAAGGGTGACATCGATGCCTACGTCGAGTACGTCGGCAGCTACCTCACGTTCCTCGGTGGCCAGCCCACGGGCGACACCGCCGCCAGCATGAAGGACCTCCAGGCCAAGCTCGAGCCGAAGAGCCTCACCGCGGTGGACCCGCCCTCGCCCGCCGAGGACAAGAACGCGTTCGTGGTCACGAAGGAGACGGCCGACAAGTACAAGCTGGCCAAGATCTCCGACCTGGCCGCCGTCACGGACAAGCTCACCCTCGGTGGACCGCCGGAGTGCCCGGAGCGCCCGCTGTGCCTCAAGGGCCTGCAGGACACGTACGGCCTGACCAACCTCGAGTTCAAACCTCTCGACGTCGGCGGCCCGCTGACCATCGCCGCGCTGGACAAGGGTGACATCCAGGTCGCGCTGCTGTTCTCCTCCGACGGCACGATCGGCCAGAAGGGCTGGGTCGCCCTGGAGGACGACAAGAAGCTCCAGCCGGCCGAAAACCTCGTCGTGGTGGGCAGCAAGGCCAAGCTGACGCCCGAGTACGCGGCGGCGATGAACGAAGCGCTTCAGCAGCTCACGACCGAGGAGCTGCAGGCGCTCAACGTCAAGATGAACGTCGACAAGGAAGAGCCCGCCGCCGTGGCCAAGGCGTGGCTGCAGTCGAAGGGCCTGCTGCCCGCTGGGTAGCACTCCCGCTCGAGTTCCGAGGCCCGCATCCTTGAGCGTTGGGCGACTTCGCGGTCACATGACGCGTCGAAGTCGCCCAACGCTCGCGTCGAGAGCGGGCATGCTTGCGTCATGGGCATCTTCGACCGCCGCAGCGAGTACGAGACGGCTGGCCTGGACGTGGGCGACGTCGATCCCGATCCGATCGTCCAGTGGCAGCGCTGGTACGACGACGCCGTCGAGGCCGGCTGCATCGAACCGAACGCGATGGCACTGGCCACGACCGGAGCGGACGGCCAGCCCGACTGCCGCTTCGTGCTCGTGCGGGGGGCGGACGAGCGCGGCTTCGCCTTCTTCACCAACCTCGAGTCGGTCAAGAGCAGCCAGCTCCGCGAGAACCCGCGAGCGTGTCTCACCTTCGGGTGGTTGGAGCTGCATCGGCAGGTGCGTGTCCGAGGCGCGGTCGAACGCGTGCCCGACGGCGAGGCCGACGAGTACTTCGCCTCACGCCCGCGGGGGAGCCAGCTCGGGGCTTGGGCCTCGGCCCAGAGCACGGTCCTGGGTGGGCGCAGCGAGCTGGAGGCCCGGGTGGCCGAGCTGGATGCCCGCTACGGCGACCGCGACGTGCCCCGCCCGCCGTTCTGGGGCGGCTTTCGGCTCGTGCCCGACGAGCTCGAGCTGTGGCAGGGGCGCCCGAGCCGCCTGCACGACCGCTTGCGCTACCGGCGGGTCGGCCCTGCGTGGGTGATCGAGCGGCTCTCGCCGTAGGCGGGCCGCGGATCAGGGCGACGGCCCGCCAGTAGGCCCTGGTCAGTCGAGCGGCCACGAGCGGGCCGCGATCGCGAGCCCGTCGATGAGGGACTGGGTGTGCGGTGTGGGGCCGGGCCCCTCCCAGTCCCACCACAGCGGGCTGGTGCCCCGCACGCGCGGCGGCAGCTCCAGCTGGACGCCGCCACCCCGGGGAAGGTTCACGGGGTTGCGGGGGTGGAGGCCACGCAGCGGTTCCGGGATGCGCTCGAGGTCGGTGGCGATCTCGTAGGCCGGCAGGGCATGGCGGAGGTGGCCGCCCACATGGTCGGCCAGCGCCCGGTTGCCCCCGCCCACCAACAGCGTCGTCCAGAAGCCTTCGCGGCCGTAGCCGTGCACGGTGACGACCACGTCGACGTGGTCGAGGAAGCGGGCCAGCGCCGGTGAGTCGGCCGGGTCGAACTTGGTGGACGGGATGTGCCACTGGAGGTCGGCCGGTTGGAGCACGCCGTAGTACGACGCGCCCGCCGCATCGGCCGCCGCATCGGCGACGACGTCGGTGACCTCCTCGAGGGAGCCCCCGTGGAAGGCCATGAACCCGAAGCGCGAACGGAGCGCGAGCACCTCTTCGACGCCCGGGTGGCGCAGGAGCTCGTCGAGCATCAGGCGGGGACGTCGTCGGGCTGCTTCGCCGTGGAGACCGGCCGGGTCGGCCGGGTCGGCCGGGTCGGCGAGGTCCCCGCAGTCGTGTGGGCGCCCCGGCGCCGCCCGGCGACCACGCCGAGCGCGCCGAGCGCAATGACGGCGAACACGACGCCGAGGGTCCAGGGCCGGGCAGAGATCCAGGTGCTGGCCTGGGCGGACTGCTGCTCGACCCACTGCGCGATGCCGCCGCCCTCGAGCGAGCCGGTCTGGTCGAAGCGGAGGTTGAACACCCAGTAGTAGACGAGGTAGGTGCCCGCCAGGATCAGGAACACGCCAGCCAGGCGATCGACCCATTGCATGGCCGAGCGGAGCACGCGCTGTAGGCCACCTTCGGCCAGCGCGAGCGTGACCGTGAGCGCTGTGAGCACCAGCGCCATCCCCAGGCCGTAGAGCACGAAGCTGGCGACCCCCGACGCGAAGCCGTTGCGGGTGATGCTGCCGAACAGCACCCCGAGGAAGATCGGCAGCGTGCAGCCCACGGAGGCAACGGCATAGGAGACACCGAACACGAACATGGACCGCAGCGTGCGGGTGCGGCCACCCTTGTCCAGCTTGGGGGTGGTGAACGGCAGCCGGTAGCCGAGCAGGAGGGCGACGCCGAGGATGATCAGCAGGAAACCGATGACGATGCTGATCCACTTGGCGTAGTCGATGACCTGCTGCAAGCCGGCGTTGACGACCAGCCCGACGACGAGGAACACGCTGAGGAACCCGAGCGCGACGGCGCCGCTCACGACCAGGGCGCGCCCGAGCCGGGCCGAGGTGGACCGGTCGTCGGCCTGGCCTTCGAGGCCGAGGAAGTACGAGAGGTAGGCCGGGAGCATCGCGAACCCGCACGGGTTCACCGCCGCCACCATGCCGGCGGTGAAGGCGTACGCGAACGCCCCGTCGATCACGGGCCGAACAGCTCCTGCAGCTTGGCCCGCAGCTCGTCCGCCTTCAGAGCGCCAGCGTGCACGGCTACCACCTTGCCACCCGGGTCGACGAAGAGCGTGCTCGGAAAGGCCACGACACCGGTGTCGGCCACGAACCCTGCCTTCGGGTCGTAGAGCAGGTCGTAGGTGACGCCGGTGCTACGGGCGACCGACCGGGCCTCGTTGCGGTCGTCACGCGAGTTCAGCCCGACGAAGCCGAAGCGGTCCTTCATCGCTTGGTGGACCTGTTCGAACGCCGGCATCTCCTGCTTGCACGGCGAGCACCACGAGGCCCAGACGTTCACGACGAGGGGCTTGCCGCGGTAGTCGCTGAAGCTCGCGGCGCCGCCGTCGAGGCGCTCGTAGGTGGCGGTGGGAAGTGGGGTGCCGACGTCCGGCCCGCCGATCGGGATGGTGCCGCCCTGCCCCACCGGCCCGGGACCCGTGAGGCGGGCGTCCAGCGCCTTGCTCGAGGAGCAGGCACCGAGGATGACCACGGCGACCACACCGGCTGCCAGGGACACCACGGCTGGTCGTCCTCGCCTCACGCCGTTTCACGCTACCGGCGGCCGCCGCGCCGGCCGCCGCGGGTGGGCGCCGCGGGTGGGCGCGGCGCCCACCCGTCAGGCGATCCGGACGTTGATGGACGGCGAAACCGACACCTCGTCGACCACCAGCTCGGGGCGGGGGTGCTTGGGCGGCCGTCCCCGCCGGCGCTTCTGGGCGACGATGCGGCCGTCCACGAACAGTTGGCCGCCCCACACACCCCAGGGCTCGGCCCGCTCGATGGCCGTGGCGAGGCACTCCTCGCGCACGGCACAACGCGAGCAGATGGCCTTGGCCCGGGCGATGTCGATGAGGTCCTCGGAGAAGAACAGGAACGAGAGCGTCCCGTTGCCGTCGTTGCACCGCGCCTTGGCCGCCCAGGGCGCGACCGGGGGCGCCAGTGCGGCGGGACTTGGAGGGAGCAAGACCTGAGGTTCCTGGGTTGCCAACACGAGAGGCTCCTTGCGGTTTTCGTGACTCGATTCGGGGAATGCAGAAGGGCCGCCGGGAGTTTCCCGACGGCCCTTGTAGGCACTTCCGAAGGTGGGTTGTCGCCTACCCCGGAGGCCTGCCAAGGGCCGTTGCATCGGTGATGCCGAAGAGATTGGTCTTCTGCATGGAGCGATCCACGCCGACCTGGGTCGTCTCGGCACACCGCTGCCCGTACGCGTCGGCGCACGGGCGCGTGCCAGTGGCCGCGGGGGCCAGCTGGAAGGCGAGCGTGGTGCGCTTCATCGTTCGGTGTCGTCCTTTCCACGGATCGGGTCGATCCGCATACCTCCCGCCATCACAGCACGCACTCAGGGATGCCGTCAACCACTTTTCGTGTGGATTTTGGTCACGTGGCGGCCGTCGGTACCGGGTCCTCGGACGGCCGTGCCGATGGCCCGATTAGCGTGCCGCCGGTGCCTGCCGACCTCGTCCCCGTTCCGCGGCGCGGCCGGGTCTTCACTCGGTCCCGCAGGGTGCGCCTGGGTGACGCAAGCCCCGCCGGCCGTCTCCGGCTCGACGCGCTGGCTCGCTACCTGCAGGACGTCTCGAACGACGACACGCGCGACGCCGGCCTCGCGGACGAGATGACGTGGGTGGTGCGGCGCACCGTGGTCGACGTCGAGCGGTTCCCGGTGTTCGGTGAGGAGCTGGTGCTGCAGACGTTCTGCAGTGGGACGGGGGGTCGTTGGGCCGAGCGCCGGGTGTCGGTGAGCGGTGATGGTGGGGGGCGGGTCGAGGCAGCCAGCCTGTGGGTCTACGTCGATGGTGCCGGCCGGCCGGCGCCGCTACCGCCAGACTTCATGGGTCTGTTCGGCGAGGCCGCGGCCGGCCGGGTGGTGCGAGCCAGGCTGCAGCACGCCGCGCACCCGCCGGCGGCCGCGGAGGCCGCCAAGTGGCCGCTGCGCTTCACGGACTTCGACGTGCTCGGGCACATGAACAACGCCGCCTACTGGTCCGCCGTGGAGGAGGTGTTGGGCATCCGGCGCGATCTGCGAGCACCGATGCGGGCCGAGATCGAGTTCCGGGTGAGCGTCGAGCGCGGTGTCGACGCCTGGCTCCGCACCCTCGATCAGCCTGCTGGCGACGGGAGCGGTGTGGCCATCTGGCTCACCGAGGGCGATGTGGCGTGCGCCTCGGCGCTGGTGACCTCGAGATGATGGCGAGGTGACGACGGTCGCGCCGCTCGTCGGCCCGGCTGATGTCGAGGTGGCGGCGGCCCGCCTGGGTGAACGGGTGCGCCGAACTCCGGTGCTGCCGCTGGCGGCTGGCGATCTCGGGCTGGCGTTCCCGATCACGCTGAAGCTGGAGCTGCTCCAGCACACCGGTTCGTTCAAGCCCCGTGGTGCCTTCAACCGGGTGCTGGCCGAGCCCGACCGCCCGAGTGCGCTCGTGGCGGCCTCGGGCGGGAACCACGGTGCGGCCGTGGCCTATGTCGGGTGGACCCTCGGCCTGCCGGCTCGGGTCTTCGTCCCTGAGGTCACGTCGGCCATGAAGCGCGAGCGCATCGCCGGCTTCGGTGCCCAGCTCGTGGTGGGTGGGGCCATCTACGACGATGCTCAGGTGGCCGCCGATGCCTTCGCCCGGTCATCGGGCGCCCTCCTGGTGCACCCGTACGACCACGAGCTGGTCGTGGCCGGCCAGGGCACCGTGGGCCAGGAGCTCGCCGAGCAGGTGCCGGACCTCGACACGGTGCTGGTGGCCGTCGGGGGCGGCGGCCTCATCGCCGGCATCGCCAGCTGGTACCAGGGGCGAGTCAAGGTCGTCAGCGTCGAGCCTGCCTCCATCCCGGCCATGCACGACGCGCTCGCAGCAGGCATGCCGGTGGACGTAGGCGTGTCCGGCGTGGCGGCGGACTCCTTGGGGGCGAGGCGGATCGGCGCGGTGCCCTGGGCCAACGCGTCACCCACCGTCCACGACGCCGTCCTGGTCACCGATGCCGACATCGTGTCAGCCCAGCGGACGCTGTGGTCGTCCCTGCGTCTCGTGGTCGAGCCGGGCGGCGCTGCCGCGTTCGCCGCCGTCGCGTGCGGTGCGTACGTTCCCTCGCCCGGCGAGCGGGTCGGGGTCGTCGTTTGCGGGTCCAACACCGACCCGGCGTTGGTGGCGAGCGCGCCCGCTCAGCCGACGGAGTAGAGCAGCACGCCGGCGTCGTCGTGGCAGCGCGCCAAGCCGGCGAGGCGCAGGTGCTCGAGGTGAGCGTAGGTCTCGCTGTCGGCCATCGGTCCCCAGGCCCGTGGCTTGAAGAGGTGCTCGGACATCTCGGACACCGTGGCCGGGCGACCGAGCTCGACGGATGCGGTGCGCAGGCGTTCGAGGCGCTCCTCGTGGTGGCGCTTGATGTCGACGACGCGACCCTGGAGGTCGGTGAAGGGGTGGCCGTGGGCCGGTAGCACGGTGGTGACACCGTCGAGCGTGAGCATCCGGTCGAGGGAGTCGAAGAACTCCGCCAAGGGATCGTCGGAGGTGCCGACACCGGAGATGTGTGGGGTGATGGTGGGCAGCACGTGGTCGCCCGAGAGCAGCACGCCGCCGGCGGGGTCGAGCAGGCAGAGATGGTCGGGCGTGTGGCCGGGGGTGTGGACGGCGACCCACTCCCGTCGCCCGAGGCTGATGACCTCGGCGTCCTCCAGCGTCACGCTGGGCACCGGGTTGCCCAGCAGCCGGCGGAACTCGGCGATGCCGACACCCGCCATCACCGCCGGTGGCTTGTAGTTGCCGCTGCCCCACGGCGTGGGTCGCTCCCACGGAGGTCTTGCAGGATCCTCGTCGTCGGCCGGCTCCGCGTCGAGGTCGACCGTGTCCGGGTCCTCGGGGTTCCACCATGTGCGGAAGGTCTCGTGGGTGACCAGGTCGGCGCCGCAGTCGTGCTGCAGCCGCCCGGCCAGCCCGAAGTGGTCGGGGTGGGAGTGGGTGACGACGACCGTGTGGACGCGGGCGAGCGGGATGCCGGCCTGGTCGAGCCGGTGACCGAGCGCGACCCACGACGCCTCGCCAGGCAGCCCCGGGTCGACGAGCGCGACACCGCGCCCGTCCTCGATGGCGTAGCAGTTGACGTGACCGAGGCCGGGGAGGTCGACCGGGAGCTGCATGCGGAGCACGCCGGGGGCGACCTCGGCGACCTCCTCGGAGGCGGGCTCCTGCTCCTGCTTGGTGGGGGCCGTCATTGCTGCCAGAGTAGTTGGTCACTGCAAGTTCCGCCCCCTTCCAGCCCCGCCGGCTACTCCAGATGCGCGGCCGAGACCCGTCGCCCACCGATTCGACGGCGATTCGCCGGGTGACCACGTACGTTGACGCTTACCGTGTCGGCCCTGTCCCTCGCCCTGTTCGCCACCGGTTGGGCCTGCGGTTGGTTCCTGCTGTGGCGGCTCCCGATGCCACCCCGGTCGCGCACCGGCGCTCGTCCCCGGTTGGCCGTCGTCATCCCCGCGCGCGACGAGGCCCACGCGCTCCCCGACCTCCTCGCGTCGGTCCGTTCGCAGCTCGGACCAGATGACGAGCTCGTCGTCGTCGACGATCACTCGGCCGACACAACGGCGGCGGTCGCCACGGCCGCTGGCGCACGTGTCGTGGCCGCGCCCGACCTCCCGGAGGGATGGCTCGGCAAGCCGTGGGCGTGCAGCCAGGGTGTTGCCGCCACAACGGCGCCATTGCTCGCGTTCATCGACGCCGACGTGGTGCTGGCGCCCGGCGCCATCGACCGCCTCGCCGCGGCCCAGCACGCCACCGGCGCACTTGTATCGGTGCAGCCCTGGCATCGCATCGAGAGGCCCTTTGAGACGATGAGCCTGCTGTTCAACGTGACGGCGCTCATGGGAGGCGGCGGCTTCAGCGTGCTACGCGGCCGCTTTCGCGAGCGACTTGCCTACGGACCTGTGCTGGTGATCGACCGCGCGCAGTACGCAGCCTCGGGAGGTCACGCCCACCCCCAGGTGCGATCGGCGGTGGCGGAGGACATCGCCCTCGGTCGACGCATCGGTCGCAACGCCGTGTTCGCCGGACGCGAGCTGGCCAGCTTCCGCATGTACCCGCAGGGCATCCGCTCACTGATCCAGGGTTGGACCAAGAACATCGCGACCGGTGCCCGCAGCGTGCCGTGGTGGGCCGCCCCGCTGATGGTCGGCTGGATCTGGTCACTGGCCGGCGGCCCGTTCGCGTCGGGGTGGTGCTACCTCGCCAGCGTCGTCCAGATCGCCGTCCAGGGGCGCCGGGTCGGCCGCTTCGGGGTGCTCACCGCGCTGGTGTATCCCGTCCTGCTCGCGTTCTTCCTCGTGATCTTCGTGCGCTCGGTGATCCTCACCGTGCTGCGCCGGCCCGTCAGGTGGCGGGGTCGAGGGGTCCTACCACGATGACGTGGTCGGCGTGCTCGGCTTCTTCGGCTGGCTCTTCCTCGGCTGGCGCGGCGGCCGGCTCTGCGGCTGGCCCCGCCACGACCGGCGCGCTGGGCGCGAAGACATGCTCGCGGTAGAAGCGGAGCTCGCTGACGCTCTCCCGGATGTCATCGAGCGCACGGTGGGTCCCGGTCTTGTTCTGATGCGCACCCGTGAGCTCCGGGTACCAGCGCTTCACGAGCTCCTTCACGCTGGAGACGTCGACGGATCGGTAGTGGAGCCAGTTCTCGATGTCCGGCAAGTAGGCGGCGAGGAAGCGGCGGTCGGTGCCGATCGAGTTGCCGCACAACGGGACCGCGCGCTCCACCGGCACCTGTTCCTGGATGAACGCGAGGGTTGCCGCGCCGGCCTCCTCCAGGGTGACGGTCGAGGAGCGGATCGCCTCCAGGAGGCCGGAGCGGGTGTGCATCTCACGCACGAACGGATCCATGAGGGCGAGCACCTCGTCCGGTTGGTGGATCACGAGGTCTGGTCCCTCGGCGACGATCTCGAGCTGGTCGTCGGTGACCAACGTCGCGATCTCGACGATGACGTCGCGGGACGGCTCCAATCCCGTCATCTCGAGGTCCATCCACACCAGCACGGGGCAGCACCCTAGATGCCGTCACGCCAACGCCCACGTGCGGTCGCACGGTACCGACGTGCGTCGGCGAGCAACCTCTACGCTCGGCGCCCGTGCTGGACCTCCCGATCACCCGCCTGGACGCCGACCTCCCACTGCCGGCGTACGCCCGCTCGGGCGACGCGGGGCTCGACCTGCTCGCGCGCGAGGACGCCGTGCTCGCGGCGGGAGGTGGGCGCGCGCTGGTGCCCACGGGGGTGGCCGTCGCCATCCCCGACGGGCACGCCGGATTCGTTCAGCCTCGCAGCGGGCTGGCGCTGCGCCATGGGGTCACGGTGCTCAACTCGCCGGGCCTCATCGACTCGGGCTACCGGGACGAGCTCAGGGTCCTGCTCGTGAACACCGACCCTGTCACCCCCTACGGCGTCCACCGCGGCGATCGCATCGCCCAGCTCGTGATCCTGGCCGTCGATGCCGTTCGCCTCGTCGAGGTGAACCAGCTCGGCGGTGACAACCGCGGTGGCGGTTTCGGTCACACGGGTCGCTGATCGAGCCGAACACCCGAGCGAGGGCAGCGATCTCAGCGGTCGGCCAGGCGCTCGATGACCGGTGCAAAGGCATCCGTCTCACGGACCGTCACGTAGCTGATGCCCAACCGGTCCCGCAGCATCAACAGCTTCTCGACGATGGCGTCGACCGAACCGAGGAGCAGGAACGGGCTGGCGCGCACCACATCGGCCGCCAAGCCGAAGCGGTCGGCCACGTCGTCGAGCACGTCGGTCGCGTCGCCGACGACCA
>CAZTVJ010000187.1:0-3819 GCA_964616935.1 uncultured Acidimicrobiales bacterium
CGCGCCCCCGCTGATCCGCGCCCCGCCGATCCGCGCCCCGCCGTCCACCGATCCTCCGGGCATCCGCGGGCGAATACCCACACGAGATGTGGGACCTCGCCCGCAGATGGCCGGTGTGGGGGTCGGCCCTGGTCTCGGAGCGCGAGCCGTTGCGCTGAACCGTCCCCCACCGATGCCGGTCGCGCTGGAAGGATCTGTTCGTGACCACCACCTACGACCCGCACCACCCGAAGTACCTGGACGAAGGTGACGTGCGCGAAGAGCTGACCCGGGTCTACGACATCTGCCACGGGTGCCGGTTGTGCTTCAAGTTCTGCAGCTCGTTCCCCACGATGTTCGAGCTCATCGACGCTCACGACGCCCAGGACTCCGCCGCGCTCGCCAAGGCGGAGCAGGACCAGGTCATCGACGAGTGCTTCCAGTGCAAGCGGTGCTACATCAACTGCCCCTACATCCCAGGCCAGAGCGAGTGGAACCTCGACTTCCCCCGCTTGATGCTGCGGGCCGCCGGCATGCGCACCGCCGAAAAGGATGTTCCGGCCCGTCGGCGCAGGACGAACCGCGTCCTGGGCCACACCGACCTCGTCGGGAGGATCGCGACGAAGACGTCTCCGCTCGTCAACGCGGCAACCGGCACGCCGCGCTCGCTGCCCCGCAAGGCCATGCAGCTCATGACCGGCATCTCGTCGGTCCGTCTGCTCCCGCCGTTCGCCCGCCAGCGGTTCACGACCTGGTTCAAGCAGCGGCCGAGGGTCCGCATCCAGCAGCGTCAGGGCAAGGTGGCGGTGTTCCCCACCTGCCTCATCGAGTACCAGGCTCCCGGCATCGGTCAGGACCTCATCAAGGTCTACGAGCGCAACGGCGTCGAGTGCAGCGTCGTCCACAAGGCGCGGTGCTGCGGTGCGCCCTGGCTGCACTCGGGCGAGGTGCGCCAGTTCACGAAGCAGGCGGCGGACAACGTCAAGGTGCTCGCCGACGCCGTGCGCGCCGGCAACGACATCGTCGTCGCCCAGCCCACGTGTGGGTACGTGCTGAAGAAGGACTACGTCGACTACGTCGGCGGCCCCGACGCCGAGCTCGTGGCGTCCCACACCTACGACGCGGCCGAGTACCTCATGAAGCTGCACAAGGACGAGGCCACGGTGCTCGACCTGAAGTTCCCGGGTGACGTCCCCGACACGATCGCCTATCACACACCGTGCCACCTCCGGGCCCAGAACATCGGCCTCAAGAGCCGTGACCTCATGAAGCTCACGGGGGCAAGGATCAAGCTGGTGCAGGAGTGCGCGGGCATCGACGGGATGTGGGGGCTGCGGGCCGAGAACACACGGCTGTCCGTGCCACACGCCGAGAAGCTTGCTGCTCAGATCGCCCAGGCGGACTGCGAGGTCGTCGCCGGGGACTGCCACCTGGCCAACGGCGCCATCCACGAGCAGTCCGGCCGGGTGCCGCTGCACCCGTTGCAGGTGCTGGCGCGCGCCTACGGCATCGCCGAGGAGACCGGTTGATGGCGCCGACCACCGTGGCCGAGCTGCTCGTCGACCTGACCGGGTGACGGCCTGCGGCGGAGCGATCCCGGACGGCGCCGGATTTCACGATCGCACGTAGTCGTCGGCCTTTCCTTGCCGTGGTGGTGACCCCTACGATGCCTCGGTCGGCCCCCGACCACCCCACCACCGACCACGAGGAAGCCGCCTTGAGGGACATGTCCTGGCGTGACCGTGGCGCTTGCCGCGGCCTGGATCCGGAAGTCTTCTACCCCGAGACCGATGAGCAGGCGGGCGAGGCGAAGACGGTGTGCTCCGAGTGCACCGTGCAGGCCAAGTGCCTCGAGCATGCCCTGACGCATCGGGAGAAGGAGGGTGTCTGGGGCGGCGCCACCGAGCGGGAGCGTCGTCGCATCATCCGCCAGCGCCGCCGCACGGCCTAGCGTGGCGACGCTCGCCGAGCTGGGCGGCTGGCCCGGCGTGCTCGCCCCCCTCGTTGCCAGCCAGGACATCTCCGCCGACCAGGCGCAGGCTGCGATGGCCGAAGTGCTCTCGGGCGCCGCGACCCCGGCCCAGCTGGCCGGCTTCGTGGTGGCCCTGCGCATGAAGGGCGAGTCCGTCGAGGAGCTGTCGGGGCTCCTGACCGCGATGCTCGGCGCCGCCGAGCTGGTGGAGCTGCCCGCCGACCTTCGTGATCGCGCCGTCGACATCGTCGGCACCGGTGGCGACCGCAGCCACACGATCAACGTGTCCACCCTCGCCAGCATCGTCGTGGCCGGCGCCGGCGTGCCCGTGTGCAAGCACGGGAACCGGGCGGCCTCGTCCAGCTGTGGGTCCGCCGATCTGCTGGAAGCCCTCGGTGTCACGATCGAGCTGAGCCCGACCGGTGTAGCTGCCTGCCTCGCCACGGCCGGCATCGCCTTCTGCTACGCCCCCCGCTTCCACCCGGCGCTGCGTCACGCCGGCCCGCCCCGGCGAGAGCTGGGCATCCCGACCGCGTTCAACATCCTGGGCCCGATGGCCAACCCGGCTCGCGTCCGGCGCATGGTGGTCGGAGTGGCTGACCCTGCGACCGCCGAGCGGATCCTCGGCGTGCTGCAGCAGCAGGGGGCGCAGCGGGTGCTCGTCGTCCACGGCGACGACGGTCTCGACGAGCTCACCACGACGACGTGCTCGACGGTGTGGCAGCTCGACGTCGGCGAGGTGAGGCGCACGACGGTCGACCCGCGCGCGTTGGGGCTGGCGGCGGCGTCGGCCGAGCAGCTCCGTGGTGGCGACCCGGCGACCAACGCGCGCATGGCTCGTGCCATCCTCGCCGGCGACCGCGGCGCTCACCGCGACATCGTGACGCTGAACGCGGCGGCCGGACTCGTGGTCGGCGGAGCGGTCGGTGATCTCGAGGGTGGCCTGCGACTGGCCGGCGAGGTGCTAGATGACGGCCGGGCCGCCGCCCTGCTCGATCGCTGGGTCGTCGCCTCGGCGGCAGCCGACGCGGGCGCGTTGGCGTGATCGTCCGGGTCCCGGCGTCGTCGGCCAACCTCGGCCCGGGCTTCGATGCGCTGGGGCTGGCCCTCGGTTTGCACCTGGAAGCCGGGCTCGTCGGCGACAGCGCTCCGCCCGGTGACGCCCGCTGCGACGCCGCCGACGAGTTCCACCCGGCTGTACGTGCCTTCCGCCATGGCGGCGGCCGCGGCGACGTGTGGGTGCGCTCACCCATCCCCATGGGTCGTGGCCTCGGCTTCTCCGGCGCGGCGCGTGTGGCCGGCCTGTTGCTCGCCGCCGTCGAGCGGGAGGGCACGGCCGTCGACCTCGCGGGCGCGTCGCCCGACGTGCTGGCCCAGGCCACCGAGCTGGAGGGTCATGCGGACAACGTCGCCGCGTCGCTCCTCGGCGGCGTCGTGGCCACCGCCGGCGGCCGAGCGGTGCGCATCCCTCTCGGCCTCGACCCCGCCGTCGTGGTGTGGGTGCCGACGTTCACGACGTCCACTCGGGAGTCGCGCACGAAGCTGCGCACCAGCGTGCCGCTCGATGACGCGGTGTTCAACGTGACCCGGACCGCGCTGTTGGTGGCGGCGCTGGCGGCGGGCGATGTGTCGGCACTGCACGTGGCGACGCAGGACCGCTTGCACCAGGACGTCCGGCTCGCAGGCGCCGTGCCGTCCCGGTTGGCCCTGGAGGCCGCGCTGGAGGCCGGTGCCTGGTGCGGGTGGCTGTCCGGTTCGGGGCCGAGCATCGCCGCGCTGTGCGCACCCGAAAGAGCCGACGACATCCTGGCGGCGCTGCCCTCCGGCGGCCTGGCGCAGGTGCTGCGCATCGACGACGCCGGCGCGGT
>CAZTVJ010000188.1:0-1866 GCA_964616935.1 uncultured Acidimicrobiales bacterium
TGTCATGGCGGTAGAGCCGCTCTTGAGGGCCTCGAAAACTGCTCGGTCATCCCGTTGGTGCACGAATGGACGTGGCGGATAGTGCCGGTTGTCCTCTGCCGGCAAGATCCAGGTACCCGTGCCCGAGCCCCTCCAGGGATGGCTCGACGGCGGCCAAGCACGCCCGCGAGCGCTCCCGCCTCGGCCCTCGGAAGGATCGGTCGCCCTCCGCGCGCCGCATCGTCCCATGCTCGTCGGGGCCGTCCTGTGACGGGTCGTGCCGCTACGTTCGCCGATTTCTTGTGGGACCAGTGTGGGACGGAGCCTTTTCGGACACGCCGAGAGCCGCCCCGAAAGGCGGCTCTCACCTAGCCTGACCTGGGCTTTCGCGTGGAGCGGACGACGGGATTCGAACCCGCGACCCTCACCTTGGCAAGGTGATGCTCTACCAGCTGAGCCACGTCCGCGTTGGAGCACGAACTCTACCGCAGCGCCTGCCCACCCCCAAGGCACGCGTCCGCTCATTCGATGGGCTGCATCGTCGCCAGCCAGCGCTGCGCCGCGACGATCCCGACGAGCGACGCGAGCACCACGACCGCTCCAACCACCTGAACCGAGGTGAGCGCCTCGTCGTAGATCGCGTGCGCGGAGCTTCAGGCCTCACGGGCCGCTTCGGGCGGGCGCAGGTCGACGCGCAGCACGAGGAAGCCCTCGTCGACCGTCCCGGTGGCGTCGCCGATGATGGCGAAGTCCATGAAGTCGGTCTGCGCCTGCTGGAGGAAGTGCTGGCGCTCGGCTCCCGCCACGGGTGGGAGCGGTCGGGACCTCACCGCAGCAGCACGCTCGCGAAAGCGCTTGAGCATCGCGTCGACGTCGAGGGAGTCGGCCATGACCCAACGGTACTGCCGGCCGGCGGTGGTCCCCCGGTTCAGGACGTCTCGGACGGATCCACCAGATCGTCTCCGCGAGGGCGCCGGGCGACGACGGTGAAGACCGGTTCGACCGAAGAACCGGCCGTGCCGTTGTTGCTCTGCTGCACCGGCACGCCGACGCTGTCCGCAAGGATCGGGACGTCGGCACCGTTGCTGCCAGGCGCTGGGTCCTGTGCCAGCTCACCGAGGCTCGACATCGCGTCCCCGCCCCCAGCCATCACCGCGACTGGTGCCGCGACGGCGGCACCCACCTTCACCGTGGTCGCGCTCGTTCGGGCTATGACCTCCTCGGCCACCGGGCCACGCTTGGCGTGGTACTCCGCGAGCAGCCGAGCCCGCTTGTCGGGCTTGCCTCGCAACCACTTGCGGCTGCTCATGAGGTCAAGCCCGTCGAGCGAGGGAGGCACGGGCTTGGTCGTGCGCCAGTACCAGAACGTGAGCAGCGCGACGAGGAGCGCGAGGCCGATGAGCGCCAGGATGACCCGGTTGACGAGGCGCGTCGCGGTGGCGTCGTTGATGGCGGCCGCCGTCGTCGGAGCGGCCGTGATCGGTGTCAGGGACGTGACCTGGGTGGGCAGCGGGAGCGTGGTGGCCACGGTCGGTGGCTGGGTGGGCGGCACGGTCGTCGCCACCGCGGTGGTGGCCGTGCCCTTCTTCACCGTGCTGGCCGTGCCCTTCCTCACCGTGGTTGCGGTTGCCTTCTTGGTGGTGGCCGTGGCGCGCCGGGCAGTGGTGGCGGTCGGCTTGCGCGTCGTCGCGGTCTGCTGCTGGAACCCCGGCGAGGTGGTGGCGAGGGGGACCTCGACCTGGCCCGCAGGGCTCGGGTCGTCGCCCGGGGCCGCCAGGGCGGGCACCGAGAGGAGCACCGCCCCGACGGCCGCGGCCGCGAGGGCAGCAACGAATCGGGGGCCGGTTCGCATGACGGTCCAGTCTCGCACGGCCCGCCGGGCAGTCC
>CAZTVJ010000189.1:0-4048 GCA_964616935.1 uncultured Acidimicrobiales bacterium
GCGCGGCGTCGAGGGCGTCCAGCAGCGTCCGGGTGTGCACGAGCTGCCAGCGATGGTCGGCGAGGTAGCCGAGCACCTTCACCATGATCGGCAGCGGCGATCCGGTGGTGAAGCGGTGGCGGTCGGCGGTGGCGAGCAGGAACTGGCCGCGGGCGCGACCGTCGATGTGCGGTCCGAGCAGGAGGTCGAGGTCTTCCCGTGCCAACAGCACCATGCGCCCGGCTGCCGGGTCGGCGGTGAGCGCGCCGAGCACCAGCTCCGGGGTGCGTTCGGCGCCCGGGGCGACGAACGAGCCGAGAGTATGCCTCAGAGCGGCCGTGACCGACCGGTCGGTGATGGCCAGCGCCCACGCGGCCGTGATCGGTGTCGGGAAGCGGGCGTGGCGTAGCACGGCGGCCGCGACGTAGGGGTCGCCCGAGGCGCCCTCGAGCAAGGCGTCCCGGTAGGCCACGTCGTCGACCGCGCCCCTTCTCTGGGCGAGCCCGAGGCCTAGGGCCAACCGCGCCATCACCACGGTGGCACCGGCCGCCGGCCCCGAGGGGTCGCCGGTGTCGCCGACCTGGAGCCGAGCCAGCCCGGCCGCGACGCCGGCGAAGCCGTCAGGCCCGAGCGCGGCGAAGAAGCGGCGATTGGCTTCGCGATGGTTGAACACCGCAGCGAGGATGGCGTCGAAGCGCAACACCGCATCCGGGGTGAGCTGGTCGGGGTCGAGGGCGAGGAGCAGCGCGAGGATCTCGTCGACACGAGCCAGTGCGTCGATCTCGGGCAGGGGCGCCGACAGCGGATCGGTCACGACGGTCCACGCCCGATCGACCGGGCGCAGGTAGTCCACCGGCAGGTCGGCGGCGGCCATCGCGCGGCGATACGGGGTGTCGAACCCGCAGTCGAGGATGCTCGCCAGCCGCGCTTCCCAGGGAGCCAGCAGCTGCAGGGCTCGGATCCAGCGACCGGCCGCCTCTGCAGCGAGCGGATCGTCGCACCGCAGCGGGCGCCCGTCGGCCAGGGCCGCGGCCAGGGCCCGGCGCAGGGCCAGCACCCGATCCGGGTGGTAGCCGAGGAACCCGGTCACCGGCTCACCAGCCCGTCACGTCGCCGGCGACCATCGCAATGCGCTCCAGGTCGTCAGCCTCGTGGTCCAGTCGGCTGGCGGCCAGCCGCAGATCGTGGACCGCGCCCGCGACGAGACGGTCCACCGTGCGGCAGTCGGCAACGAAGGCGCCCGCAGTCGGGCCGTACCACGTGGCGTCGCCACCGAGTCGGGCGAGGGAACCCAGCTGTGCGCCCTCGACCAGCATGGCGAACCGCCGCAGCGACCGTGCCCGGCGGCGCAGCTCCCTGGCTTCCACGACGGGATCCATCCCGACCTCCCTCCGACGACGACCGGGATGTGTGCCTCGGCGCGACCGGATCGGAAGGGCGACCGGGATCGCCGTTTCAGCCCACCACCGCCCGGGCGGCGTGCACTCGGCCCGTCACGGCTCGAGGTCGAGCACGACGGTGTGGTGGGGCAGGAGCGTCTCCTGGGACATCCAGCCGTCACCCACGATGGCCATGCCGAAGCGTTGGTAGAACACCAGCGCGCTGTCCCGCGCCCAGGCCCACAGCACCTCGGCGCCGTCGGCCCAGAGTCGGGCCACGGCCGCTTCGAGCACCAGCCGTCCCACGCCGGTGCCCTGGTGAGCCATGTCGACCGCCATGCCCCGGAGCTGGACCGCTCGTCGGCCCTCGCGCCAGGTCGTGGGGGCAGGGCAGAACGTGGCGACGGCGACGACCTTGCCATGCTCGTCACGGACACCGAGGTGGAACGTGCCGGGCACGTCGTCCTCGGGGAACCGCACCTCGTCCGAGGGCGTGCCGTCACGCAGCACTCGGCGCCGGAGGTCGTACGTGTCGCCAAGGGCCAGCTCGACCACGGCGAGGTCACCCATCGGGCGGGACGGTAGCCCGGGCCGCCGACCCGCCCTCAGACCTCGATGTCCAGGTAGCCCGGCTTGGCTTCGGAGGGGAAGCGGGCGTCGATGCTGAATCCTGCGGCCTTGGCCTTCGCCAGCCCTTCGTCGGCCCGCTCGGTCCGGTAGTTGAAGTAGATGGTCGGTGGCTTGCCCGTCGCACTGCGACCGATGGCCTCGATGGTCGCGGGATCGGGGTGGTTGAAGTAGTCGCCGTTCGTCGACACGACGAACCGGTCGCAACGGATGACCGACAGCAGCTCGTCGGTGATGTTGTTGGCGCTGCCATGGTGCGGGAGCTTGAAGAGATCGATGTCGATCCTGTCCACCTTGGAGCGTTGGGCCAGGTCGCGCAGCGAGTCCGTGAGCACGCTGGGGAAGGCGTCGGCACCCAGGAGGATTCGCTTCGTGCCGGCCCCCGCGGTGTGCTCGAAGAGCAGGGCGATGCTGGAGCCGTTGGCGACGGCGGTGTCCCCCCCGAGTCGCTTGCCCGCCCGGTCGGGGGTTTCGTCCTCGACGTCGCCGGAGCCCGCCGTGGGCCTGTAGCGCGCCGCCAACCGCTCGGCCACGGCTTTGCTGTCACCAGGATCGAAGTTGGCCTTGGCCAGGGTGGCCTTCCACTGCCGCTGGAGTCGGCGGGCCTGGACCACGGTCGGTGAGAGCACCGTCAGCCCGGCGCCGCCGGCCAGCTCCACTCGCTGCTCCACCGCTCGCAGCACCGGGGCGCCGCCGAAGGTGGCGTTCCAACGCTCCTCCTTGTCCAGCAGCTCGGCGAGGAACTCTCCTTGGAGCGCTCCACGGTCGTCGGCTGTGGCGTCGCCGAGCTGACGCCAGCCGTTGAACCAGACGTCGGCGAACTGCACACCGAGCTGCTCCCTGTCCTGGAGGAGGATGAGGGAGCCGTCGATGTGGTCGGCGTCCACGTGGGTGACGACGAAGACGTCGAAGGTCCGATCGTTCGCGTCGAGCGCGTCGAGGTAGGCGTACAGTCCGGCCTGGTAGGTGTGGGCGGGGCCACCGTCGACGAGGATGCGGTGGGTCTGGCCCGACGCGGCCGGGTAGGAGACCACCAGGGCGTCGCCGTGCCCAGCGGGCAGGACTTCGAGGCGGATCACTCGACGCCGCCGGGAGCCCACGCCTCGAGCTGTTCCGCCAGGGCCTTCAACTGGTTGGCGACGTCACCACCAGCAGGGGCCAGATCGGCCAGGTGGCGGACGTTGTCGATGACCGACGCCCGCTCCCGCTTGCTCGACCGGAGCCGGAACGCCCTTGTGTAGGTAAGTCGGATGGGATCGAGGTCCAGCGGTTGTCCCGTGTCGTAGTCCCGCAAGGCGATGGCCAGCTTCACGTCTCCGTCGGTGGCACGCCCGTAGAAGGTGGGCGGTTCTGCGTCTGGTTCGTCGGCCGGTTGGTCGTCTGCTTCGTCGGCCGGCTTGTCGTCTGGATCGCGCAGGCCGCCGGCGGGCTCGACGGCCATCCCGTTGAGCGTGGCGATGGCCACGAGCTGGACCCAGTTGGTCCGGTAGTAGAAGTTCACCTTCTTGCGGTTCGTCATGGCCCACGCGTCCGCCTCGGCATAGCGACGGATGGCCTCGGTCAGGTGCTCCTCCCGCTCGGGACCTGTGGCCATCGCGGCCCGCCGCTTCGCGAAGCTGCCGAGCAGGGCGAGGCGTTCGCCGTTCTCGCCGAGGGTGAGCGCGAGGTCGAGCCACCTCCTGGCATCGTCGAGGTCGTCCTCGTCGAGCGGGTCACCCTGGCGGTGCCGACGCTGCACGTCACGGACGAGGGCGTTGCCGAGCTGCTCGAGGGCCTCCACGGGCACGTCGCGGCCAGTCCTGCTGATGGCCAACTGGTACAGCTCGCCGGCCTTCTCGAAGTCCGCGATCTCGGCGTAGACGGCGGCGAGGTCGGCGAGCGCGGGATACGACTGGCGTTCGTTGGCCCGCTTCTCGAGGTCGCGCAGCTCCTGGTCGGGCGTTGTCGCCGACGGGTCGGCGCTGGCGCTGCGGCCCTGATCGCTGACGGTCGATCGGAGGCGCTGGATCTGGCGGCGCAGCTCGTGATCGCTGAAGATCTGCGTGGCCGTCCGCGGCCGGGAG
>CAZTVJ010000190.1:0-1526 GCA_964616935.1 uncultured Acidimicrobiales bacterium
GCGCGAGCTCGTCGTCGATGGCGTCCCACTCCGTGCGGGTCAGCGCCACGACCGGCCCGTCGTCGCCCAGCGACTCCACCAGCTCGAGGCGCAGCGTGGTGGGGGGATGGCTGGCGTCCAGGCTCACCTGCTCGGCGGCAGCATCGCGCAGGAGGCGGCCCCGCTCCCGGGCCAGCGTCGCATCGGTCCTGCGCCGCACGGCGGTCCAGACATCGCGCATCGCCACCTGCTGGGCCATGCGCTCCAGCTCCTCGTCGACGACACGGGCGAGCAGCGTCTTCTCCAGTGCGCGGGCCGTGGCGGCCCGGCCTGCTACGTGGGTGGCCAAGACATCGGACAGGTACTCGCACCGCTGCTGGTCTCGCCGCACGAGCCGGGTCAGCACGGTCTGCACACCGCGCGGCACGAGCGAGATCAGGTAGAGGATCGGGTCGATCAGGGCCATGAAGGCCCGGGCCCAGGCCTGGTGGTAACGGGCGCGATCGGGTCGGAGGACTGCGTCCCACCGGCGCAAGGTCTGCAGGGCCGACCCGATCACGATGGAGGTCGACGGGTCACCGCTCACGGCATGACCGAACTCGTGACCGAGCACCGCCACCCGCTCCGGACCGTCGAGGATGGCCCAGAACGGCAGCCCGACCATGAGCACCCGCTGCTGCGTGAGGCCGGACGCCGCGTACCCGACGTTGAAGTCGCCGTTCATCACGATGGCCTGCACCCGGGGCGCGGCGAGCGCGTCGGCCACCTCGTCCACCAGCCCGTGGAGCTGCGGCACCTCGTCGAACCGGAGCCGCTGGCCCGGCGGGGGTCGTTCGAGGCGCGGCAACACGGCGAGCCCCGCAGTCACCAGGACCACGGCGGCCACCAGGGCCAACACCTCGAACCAGCTGAGCACCACCAGGAGGACGCCGCCAACGATCAGCGCGACAGTGGCCAGGTGCACCGCCACGGCGACGAGGAAGGCGGTGATGCGCTCGCCGGTCGACACGGCGCGCTCCGGTGACTGCCGGACATCGTCCAGCAGGCGTCGCGCCTGGCGCTCCCCCAGTTGTCGCTCGGCGCGGTTGAAGCCCCCCGTGAGGGCCGGCTCACTCGCGGCCACGCCCGCAGTGTGCCAGACCAGCCTCCACCGACATGGACACGCGGCCCACTGACGCAGCCAGCCAAGTAGGTCGGCCGGAGCGAAGTGCCAGGATGCGCCGGTGAGCCGGGACCTCTCCACCGTGGACCTCGCGCTGTTGTTCAGCCGCCTGGATCGCTTCGTTGACGCACTGCGGCTGAGCAACAACGACCTGTTCGACTCGGGCGGCGCGCCGGATGTCGCCGAGCATCGCCGGCAGCTGCTCAACGCCATCTGGGCCATCGACGACGAGCTCGGCCGACGCCGTTGGCCCGCGACGAGCGAGATCCCGCTGCGGCATTGATCTCGATGCCGCTCGGGCGTGTCGGGCGGGCCGGTCGTCGTGTGCTCATCGGCGCATGGGGCTCGCGCTCGGCGAGTCGGTCTGCGGTGGGTTGCGGCGGGG
>CAZTVJ010000191.1:0-7486 GCA_964616935.1 uncultured Acidimicrobiales bacterium
GGCAGGATGAGCGGCAACCGAGCGAGCATTCTGCGACTCGTCGGTCACCTGGATGTCGCCCGTGCTGGCACCGACCCCTCCCGCCGGGTAGGGCAGCGTGAGCGTGCTCCACGTGGCGTAGCAGCCCTGCTCGCTCGTGTAGGTGAGCGACGAGCTGTTCGGCGACCAGGACATGCCGCAACCGTCGTTGACGTACTCGGTCAGGTCTGAGCCAACGCGTTGCACCTTGTAGATCTCGGGATCTCCGAGGGAGACGCTCACGAGCAGCCGGCTGCCGTTGCCGGCCTGGCTCGGGGAGTCGGCGTAGAAGAACTGTGGCCCGCGGTTCACCCTGGTGCCGTCGGGCTGCATCTCGAAGATGGCCCGGTAGGTGCCGCCGGCCTCGCAGAAGGACTGCTGCGGATCGCACGGTTCGTTGGCGACGAACAGGATCGAACCGTTCGTCCCCGGTGTCACCGCGCTCGCTGGCACCGCGGCCAGGACCATGGCCCCCGCTGCACTGATGCCGAGCGCGGCCAACCGCACCGCCCGTGACACGCCCATGCCCGCCTCCTCGTGGTTGAGGTACCGCTGGCCTCAGTATCGAGATCCCTGTTGATTCTGGCAAGGAGAACCTGGCGGGAAGCGTGGTGATTCATGCCGCCCGTCGAGTGTGCCGGAGTACCTTGACGAGTCGTGGCGTCGCTGGTGGGACAACCGATCGGTCACGCGTGGCTCTCGTCGTTCATGTCGTCCCCCGCGCTGCGCAAGCGCCGCGATCACCTGATGACGATGGCCGACGGTGACGTCGTGGATCTGGGGGGGCCAGGCGGCCTGGCGGCGCTCGCCGCGCAACCGTCGGGGTCCCTCGACGCTGTCATCAGCATCCTGACGCTGTGCGCGGTGCACGACGTGGCCGCCACCCTCGCTGGAGTGCGGCGAGTGCTCAAGCCGGGCGGCCGGTTCCTGTTCCTCGAGCACGTTCCGGACTGGCCGGGCGCCCGTCGTTCGACCGATCTCCTAGGCCCCACCTGGCGCTGGATGGGCGGCTGTGATCCCGGCCGGGACATCCCGAGTGAGGTTCGCCGGTCCGGGCTCGTGCTCGGCGATCTCGATCGCTTCTCGGTGCCCACCCTTGCCGTTCCGCTGCGCAACTGCGTGGCCGGAGTCGCCATCGAACCACCCGTGGAGGTGCCCGCGTGACCGGCACCCTGGCGCTGGTGGGCGGCGGCGAGTTCGGCCCCGGGTGCACGTTCGATCGGGACCTGCTGTCGGTATCCGGCACCGACACCGTGCTCGTGCTCCCCACGGGCGCCGCGTTCGAGCATCCCGAGCGCTCGGTGCACGCCGCGGAGGCGTGGTTCGGCTCGCTCGGCGCGTCGGTTCGTGGCCTCATGGTCCTCAAGCGGCCGGACGCCCTGCTGCCCGAGCACATCGCGTCCGTTCGGTCCAGCCGATTCACCTACCTGACCGGTGGGTCGCCGATGCACCTGCGCTCGGTGTTGAAGGACACGCCGCTGTGGGAGGCGATGGTGGCGGCTCTGTCTGACGGCGGTGTGCTCGCGGCATCCTCATCAGGCGCGATGGTGGTGTCGGACCCGATGGTGGACCCTCGAGGTGGCGCGTTCACCGTCGGTCTCGGGCTCCTGAAGCGCATCGCAGTGGTGCCGCAGGTGGAGCAGTGGTCCGCCGATCGGCTCCACCGCACCCTCGACCTGGCCGAGGCCGACCGAGAGCTGCGCCTGCTCGCCATCGAATCAGGCGCGGCTGCCATCCGCGACCCCGACGGTGTGTGGACGGCCCACGGAAGGGTGACCCTCTATCGAGGCCACACCCCCGTTCAGCTCTCGGAGATCGTCACCGACTCGATGTAGATGGGCTCGGCCGTCGGTACGCCGCTGCCCGGGGGACCGGCGGCGGCCTCCATGGCTCGCACGGTGGTGTCCAATCCGGCACCCACCTGACCGAACAGGCTGTAGCTGGGAGGCAGGGCCACGCCCTGGTCGCCCGTGATGATGAAGAACTGGCTGCCGTTGGTGTCCGGCCCGGCGTTGGCCATGGCCAACGAGCCCACCTTGTACTCACCGGCCTGGGGCAGCTCGTCGGCGAAGGTGTAGCCCGGGTTCGGGCCGGCACCGGTGCCCGTCGGGTCGCCGCACTGCACGACGAAGCTCTCGATGATGCGGTGGCAGAGCACACCGTCGTAGTAGTGGTACCGGGAGAGCACCACCAGGTTGTTCACGGCGAGCGGCGCCTTCGTGGCGTCGAGATCCATGGTGAGCTCGCCCTTGTTCGTCTTCACCGTGGCCTTGTACGTCTTGGCCGGATCGATGCAGGTGGGGGGAGCGCTCTCGAAGAGGATCGTGCGGGGGGAGCTGCCGTCGGCGTTCGGGCAGGCGGTCGGCCCCGTGAGGGTGGCGCCCGGCACCGTCGTGGGTTGGTAGATCGTGGTGGAGGGGGCGACCGAGGTGGCGATCGCTTCGACCGTCGTCGGGGTGGCGGATGCGTTGTCATCGTCGTTGCGGCTGACGAGCAGCGAGATGCCGTAGAGGGCGGCGCCGCCGACGAGGATGATGCCGGCCCACAGGAACACGCGCTTCTTCGTCCGGTCGCGACGCTCCTGCTTCTGGAGCTCCTCGAGGCGCAGCTGTCGGTTGGTCTTCTGACGTTCTCGCTTCTCGGTGCCCAAGGCGGCGAGGTTAACGACTGCCTTCGCTCGCGGGCAGTCGGGTACCGTCATCCGGCGTGGCCTTGATCGTCCAGAAGTACGGCGGAACCTCTGTCGCCGACGCCGATCGCATGCGCGCGGTGGCCGAGCACATCGCGTTCACCCGTGCGCAGGGTCACGACGTGGTGGTGGCCGTGAGCGCGATGGGCAAGGAGACCGACAACCTCATCGCCCTGGCCAACGCCGTCTCCACCACCCAACCCGGACGCGAGCTGGACATGCTCCTCACCGTTGGTGAGCGCAAGAGCATGGCGCTGTTGTGCATGGCGCTCGCCGACCTCGGGGTGGAGGCGGTGAGCTTCACGGGCAGCCAGGTGGGCATCATCACCGACAACGTCCACGGCAAGGCCAAGATCCTCGAGGTCAAGGGTGACCGGGTCCGTGAGGCCGTTGCCCAGGGCAAGGTGTGCGTGGTGGCCGGCTTCCAGGGCGTCTCCACCGAGAAGGAGATCACCACCCTTGGCCGGGGCGGCACCGACACCACCGCGGTGGCCTTGGCGGCCGCGCTCCAGGCCGACACCTGTGAGATCTACACCGACGTCACCGGCGTGTTCTCGGCCGACCCGCGCATCGTGCCAACCGCTCGCAAGCTGCCGCGCGTGTCTTTCGAGGAGATGCTCGAGATGGCGGCCACAGGTGGGCGTGTGCTGGCCTTGCGTTCGGTCGAGTTCGCCCGCAACCACAACGTCCCGCTGCACGTCCGCTCCAGCTTCACCTGGGAGCCGGGCACCTGGGTCACCGAGGAGGACCACGCCATGGAGGAGCCGATCATCTCCGGTGTCACCCACGATGTCACCGAAGCCAAGGTCACCGTGCACAACGTGCCCGACAAGCCGGGCATCGCCGCCCGGCTGTTCCGGGCGCTGGCCGACGCCAACGTCAACGTCGACATGATCGTCCAGAACACCTCGAACGACGGGTCGACGGACATCTCGTTCACGATGCCCAAGGCGGACCTGTCCGTGGCCGAGAGCATCGTCGGGGAGATCGCCACCGACATCGGCGCGGCAGGGGTCAGCCGCGACGACGACATCGCCAAGGTGAGCCTGGTCGGGTCGGGCATGAAGACCAGCCCGGGCATCGCCGCCACCATGTTCGAGACGCTGGCCGCGAACGACGTGAACATCGAGATGATCTCCACGTCCACCATTCGGGTCACCTGCGTCGTCGCCCGGGGCGACATGGAGCGCGCTGTCCGCTCCTTGCACACCGCGTTCGGGCTCGATGGCCCCTCGGCGTACGCCGCGCCCCTGCCCGAGCGCACCTGATCCGCCTGGCTCGCGTCCCGACCGGACAGCGGCGACAGGACGGAGCGGGCTGAGCGTTCGTGTCGGCTGAGGTCTCGCTGACCGAAACCTCAGCCGACGCAAAAGCCACGGAGCTCGCTCGGCTGCCTCGGTAGGCTCGGCTTCCATGCACGTAGCTGTCGTGGGTGCCACCGGGCAGGTCGGTGCGGTGATGCGCCGCCTCCTGGACGAGCGCGACTTCCCCCTCACCACCCTGCGCTACTTCGCCTCGGCGCGGTCGGCCGGGCGCACCCTTCCCTGGCGGGGCACCGAGATCGTGGTCGAGGACGCGGAGACGGCCGACGTGTCGGGCATCGACATCGCCCTGTTCTCGGCGGGGGCGACGAGCAGCCGCGCCCTCGCGCCGCGGTTCGCGGCGGCAGGCGCCATCGTCATCGACAACTCGTCGTCGTGGCGCATGGATCCCGACGTCCCGCTCGTCGTGGCCGAGGTGAACCCGCACGCTCTGGCCGACATCCGCAAGGGCATCGTCGCCAACCCCAACTGCACGACCATGGCCGCCATGCCGGTGCTGAAGCCGCTGCACGTCGAGGCCGGTCTGCGGCGCATCGTGGTCAGCACCTACCAGGCGGTGTCCGGGGCCGGGTCGGCCGGGGTGGAGGAGCTCGACGAGCAGGTGCACAAGGTGCTCGACGGTGCGGCCGGGCTGACGCACGACGGCGACGCCGTGGAGTTCCCCGCGCCAGTCAAGTTCGCTCGGCCCGTGGCGTTCAACGTGCTGCCGCTCGCCGGCAAGCTGCTCGACGACGGGAGCGGCGAGACGGACGAAGAGGCCAAGCTCCGCAACGAGAGCCGCAAGATCCTCGAGATCCCCGACCTCCTGGTGTCGGGCACCTGTGTGCGAGTGCCCGTGTTCACGGGCCACTCCCTGTCCATCAACGCCGAGTTCGAGTGGCCCATCACGCCCGCTCGGGCCCTCGAGCTCCTCGAGGCCGCGCCGGGTGTCGCCGTCACCGACATCCCGACGCCGCTCCTGGCGGCCGGTAAGGACCCGAGCTTCGTCGGGCGAATCCGTCAGGACCCGGGCGTTCCCGACGGCCGCGGTCTCGCGCTGTTCCTGTCGAACGACAACCTGCGCAAGGGTGCCGCGCTGAACGCCATCCAGATCGCGGAGCTGCTCCTTTGATGGCTCGGCATGGCCTCCGCTTCGCTTTCTCCTCGCACCGCGTGCGCCTCGTCGCTGGCGCTTCCCTCGGCGCCGGGCCGGGCTGTGCTTCATCCCTAGACGGCGCTTCCCTCGGCGCCGGTGCAGGCGCACGGGATGGACGTGCACTTGGGGCAGCCCTGCGAGTAGCGAGCGGCGGCCTCGTCCAACGAGATGCCGAGCTGGTTGGCGAGCGATGCCACCCAGGCGAGCACGTCACCCAGCTCGTGCATCTGGTCGTCCCTGCTGCCCTTGCGCACCGCCTGGGCCAGCTCGCCCAGCTCCTCGGTGAGCCACGCGATCGTGGCCGCCCGGCCACGGGCCCGGTCCTGGGGGCCGTAGGTCCGTTCCATCAGGTCCTGGAGCGTTGCGAGGTCCACGCCACTCGACGCTAGGTCAGCGGTCCCTGCACGAGGAGGGGGCCGGTCGGCTGAGGCGAGCCGGTGCTCGGTTCTTCCGTCATCCCGAAGGCCTGGTACCCGTCGAGCCCGCGGTCGAGGACGGCAACCGCCCGGTTCTGACCATCGGGGCGGACGAGGGCAACCGGCTCGGGCCCGTCGGCGCCGATCAGCCAGAGGGCATAGGCCCGATCGTCGGCTACCGGGGTCAGGCCGTCGAGCACCACCACCGTCTGGCCAAGCGACGACGAACCGACCACCCGGGCCGTGACGCCGTCGGCGCCCACGAGCCGCAGGGTGTCGGCGTCGGGCGCGGTGAGGACCTGGTTCATGGCCTTGGCCCGGTTCAGATCGCCGTCGGCGACGGTCAACCGCCATCCCAGCAGCCCCACCGTCAGTGCGAGGACGGCGGCGACCGCACCCGCCGCGACCCTTGGGAGCCACGTGCGGACCTGCGCTGGGCGGCGGACGACAGGGGGCTCCTGGCGGGTGACGGCGACCTGGGCCATCACCTTGGCCTTGAGGTCGGGCGGGGGAGGCTCGCTCGCCACGGTGCCGAGGCGGGCGCTGGTGGCCCGCAGCTCCGCCACCTCCTGTGTGCAGGACGGGCAGCGGCGGAGATGGGCCTCGAAGCGCAGTCGGTCCGCGGCGTCGAGCGCATCGAGGACGTAGAGCCCGCTCAGGGCGTGCACGTCGTCGGTCATGACCCTTCGCCCAGCGCGTCGCGCAGGCGGATGAGGCCCTCGCGGATTCGCGCTGCAGGTCGGTGAGCGACGAAAGCGCATCGCTTGACCGCACTCGGTCGGGCTGCTCGATCACGGACTCGGCAACGGGCTCCGGGGCGGTCACCTCGTGAGTGGCCACGCGTTCGACGCGGTCGCGGCACCCGGCGGACGAGGCCGTAGACCTCGGCGGACATCCGGTCATAGAGCGTGGCGAAGGCGTCGGCGTCACCCCGGGCACACGAGCGCAGCAGCAACGACCGCTCGTCGAGGTCGGTGCTGTGGGGCGGGGAAAGGGCCGGCACGGAGCGCAGGGCGCGATCGGGCGAACCGTTCACCGCCAGCCTCGGCCTTCGTGCACGTCCCCCACGCCCTTCGTTCGTGGTGGTGCACCTTACGGATTGGACCGAACCACCCGAGGTTCGCAGGGCTCCGAGATTTCTTGCCATCTCGACCGATCCGCCCGGAGGCGGGCTCCGAACGATCGTCGTGGCCTCTACCGGGCGTTCTCTCCCCCAGCCCCTTGGGGCCGCCTCTGCTCGCGCTGCTTGTGGTGGCAGCACGAGCGCAGGCGCGCCCGGTGGCCACACCTCCACCAGCGGCGGCGCAGCCACGGGATCCGGCGGCGCCGTTGCGGTGGAGCGATCGACCCTCTGACACGGGATCCCGGCCGAGCGGCGGCCGAACACCGCGCGCGACCGTTCCTCGTCATCCCGTGTCTTCCTTGCATGAGGATCGTGGCGATGACCGGCGCCGCCGAGGGTCCCTCCGAGCCGACGGAGACCATTGCGGCGTGGCCGGCGACGTTCGTCGACCTCTACCGATCCCGTTACACGCCGATGGTCCGCCTCGCCCACCTGCTCACCGCCTCGGACCCGGCGGCCGAGGAGCTGGTGCAAGAGGCCTTCCTCCGGGTCCGGGCGCAGTGGGAGCGCATCGACCACCCGTCGGCCTACCTCCGCGTCGCCGTGGTGAACGCCTGCCGCAACCATGAGCGGCGGCGCACCGTCGAACGTCGCCCGATCGAGAGCCACGGCGGCGCGGCCGGGGATGCGCCTGACGAGCTTCGCGATGCGATTGCGCGGTTGCCCGACCGGCAACGGGCGGCACTGGTGCTGCGCTACTACGAGGATCTCCCGGAGGCCGAGATCGCCCAGCTGCTGCGGTGCTCGGTTCCGGCGGTCAAGTCGCTCCTGCACCGCGCGATG